>NZ_CP012602.1:4917500-5152500 GCF_001278805.1 Bacillus sp. FJAT-18017
ACTATCCTCAACCGAAATCGTCAAGGATGTACTAAAACAACTTCCGGAAGGAAATGTGATTTTAATGCACGACGCCGGCGGCGACCGGTCCAGTACGGTTGAGGCCCTGCCATTAGTCATTAAGGAGCTTACGGAACGCGGATATACGTTCACCACTGTTGGTGAGTTAATTGGAAAAACCAAAGAAGAAATAATGCCGCCTGTCGATGAGAGCAATCCTTACCTTGTCTATAACAAGGCAGTATTCACCATTATGCAAGGCTGGGATAAAGGCCTAAGTGTTCTATTTTATTCAGCCATTCTGTTAGGAATCCTAAGGCTAATCCTTTTCGTTTTCCTTTCAAGAAAACAGATTAAAAGAGCTAGAAAGACTGTGCCAGACCCTGATTTCACACCGAATGTTAGTGTTGTCATTGCAGCCTACAATGAGGAGAAGGTCATTTGCAAAACGATCAATTCAATACTAGCAAGCGAATATCCACACTTTGAGGTGTTAGTAATCAATGATGGTTCTAAGGACCGTACCGCGGCTGTTGTTCAAGAAACATATGCAAACAACCCGCTCGTCCGTTTATTCAACAAGGAAAACGCAGGAAAGTCATCTGCTGTGAACCTAGGCTTTAAAGAGGCCCAGGGAGAAATTGTCGTAGCCCTTGATGCTGATACATTGATAGCTGAAAATGCCATTTCTCTGCTTGTCCGCCATTTTAGCAATGAAGAGGTTGCCGCTGTTTCAGGAAATGTAAAAGTCGGCAATAAAGGGAACCTGCTTACAAAATGGCAGCACATTGAATATGTTACTGGCTTCAATCTGGAAAGGCGGGCTTTTGCTGCCCTCAATTGCATCACGGTTGTACCAGGTGCAATTGGTGCATGGAGAAAATCAGCTGTTGTAGAAGCAGGCTACTTTAAAGAAGATACACTTGCAGAGGATACTGATCTTACCCTTACCCTTTTGCGCAATGGGAAAAAGATCGAATTCGAGGAAAAGGCATATGCCTACACAGAAGTTCCTGAAGATATTAAAAGTCTGGCAAAGCAGAGATACCGCTGGGTTTATGGTACATTGCAATGCCTCTGGAAGCACCGAGATGCATTGTTTAATACAAAGCATAACTCGTTAGGTTATATTGCTCTTCCAAACATGTGGATTTTCCAGTACTTCTATCAAATCATAGCGCCCATTGCGGATCTATTATTCATTTTTGCACTCTTTACACCGCACCCTGAGAGAGCCGTCATCGGGTTTGTTCTGTTTTACCTGCTGGATTTCTTTTCTGCTCTTTATGCCTTTAGTTTGGAAAAAGAAAATCCAAGGCCGCTTGTTTCCCTGTTCTTGCAGCGGATCCTGTACAAGCAGCTTATGACATATGTAGTGATAAAGTCGGTAATCTCAGCAGTAAAGGGAGTAACCGTAGGCTGGGGCAAATTGAAACGAAAAGGGAGTGCAACACAGGAAACCACTATTGTGAATGACAATTCGGCTAGTTTCTAAACCATGCCTTTCCCAATTGGGGAAGGCTTTTTTAATGGTCAACCATTAAAGCCGTTCAATAAAGAAGGACCATCCCATTTTGAGATGCCTTCTCTTTATTGAATTACATTTGCTTACCTTTGTTCTTCGCTTGCTCCCGTTTTTCCTCAGCCTTTTCTTGAGCAGCCTGGGAGACCTCTTTCCCACGGTTAGTTGTAGCTTTTTGTGATGCATTCGGATTGGGTTCAGTTGGCTGGGGTGCAGCAACAGGCTTTGATGCAGGTGTGCTAATAGGTTTAGGTTGCGTGGATGTTGCTGGCTTCGCCGCTGGACTTTTAGTAGTTGCTGGCTCGGTTTTAACAGTTGGACTCTTTGCACTTGCGGCTGCAGGCTTAGTCGTTGCACTCGTCGTACTTGTGGCCGCGGGTTTTGAGACAGTTATTTTAGTTGCTGCCGGTTTGGCGCTGGAAGAGTTAGCCTCAGGACTGCTTTTTAGGGTTGGCCTTAGTCTTTCAGCTGTTTTTGTATTCTTTGCGGAGCTGACCTGTGGCGAAGTAGCTTTTTCCTGGTCAGGCTTGGTTTGATTCTTTTTTGTAGTAGTTGTTGAAGCCTGAGTTTTTTCCAGTTTTGGTTTCTGGCTAAATGTATCAATTTTTTTTAGCCCTTCGGAAAAAGCAATCGCCCTTCCTTTCACTACTTCTTGAGCAGTATCGTTAAATAATAATATGTTAGTGGCAGAAAACGTAACAGCTCCCGCCAGTATCATCGGAAGTGCACCTTTGGTCAGTATCTTCATTTCATTACCCCGTCTTTGTTAAGTTATATTAAAAGAGTTCGGACAAACCCATCCAGATTAAGGGGGTAAATATCGAGTTTTTGTTTTCCCACCACACTTCGCCACTCTTTATAAGTATATGAAACAAAATTTATCTTTCTGTATAATGAATAGCAAATCTCTTTTTCACGGAAATGAATCATCTAAGGGGGAAATTTGGAGTGAAATTTGAAAAAGTCCGTTGGGGAATTATCGGGTGCGGAAATGTTACCGAAGTAAAAAGCGGCCCTGCATTCCAAAAGGTAAAGAATTCAGAGTTGGTTGCAGTTATGCGGAGAACCGGAGAGCTCGCCAAGGATTATGCAAAAAGGCACAATGTCCCTAAGTGGTACGATGATGCTGATGCTTTACTTAACGATCCCGAGGTTAATGCAGTCTATATCGCTACACCTCCTGGCTCTCATAAGGAATATACATTGAAAGCGGCAAAGGCAGGGAAGCCTGTGTATGTCGAGAAACCAATGGCACTTAATTTTTCTGAAAGCAAGGAAATGATTGAAGCTTGCAAGACAGCTGGCGTTCCATTGTATGTCGCCTACTACCGCAGAGCCCAGCCCCGCTTTTTAAAAATAAAAGAGCTGTTGGAAAGTGGTGCAATAGGTGATGTCCGATTTGTCTCAACTACCCAGCATCAAATTCCCTCAGAGGATGTGAAGGACCCAGCCAAACTCCCATGGAGGGTTCAGTCCGAAGTATCAGGTGGCGGATTGTTTTTCGACCTTGCCAGCCACACACTCGACCTATTGAACTTCTTGCTAGGTCCCATCAAGGAAGTACATGGCTTTGCCTCAAACCAGGCAGGCTATTATAAGGCGGAGGATATCGTTACGGGTACATACCGCTTTGAATCAGGAGTTCACAGTGTTGGAAGCTGGTGCTTTACAGCTTTTGAAAATAAAGATGTGAACGAAATAATTGGCAGCAAAGGGAAAATCACCTTTTCTACCTTTGGCACTGAACCAGTTTTATTAACGACAGCAAACGGAAGCGAACAGTGGGACTTTGAACCGCCACAACACGTTCACCAGCCACTTGTCGAAACAGTTGTCAAAGAACTGACAGGAGAGGGCCAGGTATGTCCCAGCACTGGAGAAACCGGCTCACAGGCCAGCTGGGTAATGGATCAAATGACCCAAGGTCAGAAGTAGACTTTCAAAAGACAATAGAACGGGCATCCTCTAGCGGATGCCCGTTCACTATGTTCACCTATGACACGCTTACTCCGGCCACTTGCGACTCGTTGTGTTCACCAAGGCCAAGCGCCTTAGCTGTTGACGCCTCGATTTCCCGGATAAGCTCGGGCCTATTTACCAGCGGCTCTCCAAATGAAGGAATCATTTCTCTAATTTTTGGCGCCCACTCAAACATATGCTGCGGGAAGCATTTTTCCATTACCTCAAGCATGACGTTGACAGCAGTTGAAGCACCAGGAGAAGCACCGAGCAAGGCGGCAACGGACCCATCAGCAGCACTGATAACTTCCGTACCAAATTGAAGTGTTCCTTTACCGCCCGCTTCTGTATCCTTGATTACTTGGACACGCTGGCCTGCAACAACAATGTCCCAATCTTCACTTTTTGCATTAGGAATAAATCCTCTCAGTTCCTCAATGCGTTGTTCCTTGGACAGCATAAGCTGCTGAATCAGATATTTTGTTAAGGGAATATTTTTCGCTCCAGCGGCGATCATCGTCAAAAAGTTACTCGGCTTGATAGACCCTGGAAAATCGAGCATGGAACCGGTCTTCAAAAATTTTGGAGAGAAGCCGGCAAAAGGCCCGAACAGCAGCGATTTTTTATTATTAATAAACCGTGTATCAAGATGCGGGACAGACATAGGAGGTGCGCCAACCGCAGCTTTTCCATAAACCTTTGCATGGTGCTCGGCAATCACTTCAGGATTTTTGCAGACGAGGAATAGCCCGCTTACCGGGAAACCTCCAACATTCTTGCTCTCCGGAATACCTGTTTTTTGCAGCAATGGCAGGCTCCCGCCTCCGGCACCGATAAACACAAACTTTGCGGTATGATGTTCCACGGTACCGCTTTCATGATTTTGTATCTTTAATTGCCACAATCCATCACTTGTCCGTTTTATATCGTTAACCTTATGCTTATAGTGAATATCAACATTTTGTCTCTTTAAGTGGTCAAAAAGAATCCGTGTTAACGCCCCAAAATTGACATCTGTTCCAGAGTCAATCTTTGTTGCGGCAATTGGCTCGTCCGAGCGGCTGCCTTCCATCATAAGCGGAATCCACTGCTCTAGTATATCTGGATCTTCTGTATATTCCATTCCCTGAAAAAGCGGATTATCTGAGAGCGCTTTAAACCGCTTTTTTAAGAAAGATACATCCTTCTCGCCTTTGACGAAACTCATATGAGGCAATTGCCTAATAAAGGCCTGAGGATTATGGATTAAATTTTTATTTACAAGATAAGACCAAAATTGCTTGGAAACACTAAACTGTTCATTGATTTTAACCGCTTTACCAATATCTATTGAACCGTCCGGCTTTTCGACGGTATAGTTAAGCTCGCATAGCGCTGCATGCCCGGTGCCTGCATTATTCCATTCGTTCGAGCTTTCTTCCCCTGCACTATCAAGCTTCTCAAAAACTCTAATCTTCCAATCTGGTGCTAATTCTTTCAGCATTGTTCCTAAAGTCGCACTCATGATTCCGGCACCAATTAAAATAACGTCTGACTTCACTTGTCCGTTACTCATTTCTACCATCCTTCTCCCCTAAGTTTGCAGAAAGGATGTAGGCGCTCCTGCCTTTGTCCCAGCAAGCCGGCGCGGCCTATTAGCACACCTTTTCTGTTTCAATTAAACTTTGAATAGTATATCACAAATTGTAGGAAAATTTAAATATTATGCTATTATAACAGTGGGAAACTAGTAAATTAAGGCTGGTTCTTAAATAAAATATGTGAAGTAAGAGAGTCTTGATTTATAAAGCTTTTGTTGGAGTGGAAGGCGCAAAGTCCCCTGTTCCAGCGAGGTTTAACTCGAAGTTTTCTCTTACATAACGAAAACGGCAGTGTTCTTTAACGTAACCTAAAAAATTAACATACATGAGAGGAAAACCCATTAAGGTTGAGGCTTTAGCTTGCGAATAGACCAATACAGGTTATCTTTTACAACTCACGAAATATATATTAATATTTAAAATATTAAAACTACCTTGCAGGGCGGAGATAAATTTGAATAGCTATTTCTCAAAAACCAGAAAAAAGTTGGCGTGTATTTTCTTGGCGGTTATGTTAATAATCAGTTTTACTGGTCCCCAATCTTCCGTGCAAGCTGCTTCAACGACAGCATTGAAAACCGAAGCAGGTCAATTAATTGTTGTTGAAGCATCCCCAAGGAGCACATCGGCAACTCTGCAAAGGTATGTTAAGAAAAACGGCAAATGGGTGAAATACTCGCCCCCCATTAAAGCTGTAGTGGGAAAATATGGTATTGGAAAATTGAAGGAAGGCGATGGCAAAACACCTGCCGGGACGTATTTATTGGGGACGTCTTTTGGGTGGGGCAAAAAACCTGCTGGATTGAACTATCCTTTTAAAGCGGTATCTAAGTATGACTATTGGATTGATGATGTTAAATCAAAGGATTACAACAAATGGGTGCATTATACAGGAAACCCGGATAAAAGATGGAATTCCTATGAGAAATTAAATCATCCCTTATATAAGTACTCTATCGTGATCCGATACAATGAAAATCCGATTGTAAAAGAGGCCGGCAGTGCAATTTTTCTACATATCAAGTCAAGTTCAACAAAACATACACTTGGTTGTATCGCTGTGAACGAAGGCGACATGCTGAATATATTGAAATGGCTGGATCCAAAAAAGAAGCCAGTGATTGAAATCAAACCAACTTCAATAAAAATAACGGTAATTGTTTTGAATGTCCGTTCCGGCGCTTCTAAAAATCACAAGATAGTAGGCCAGGTAAAGAAAAATAAGGTGTTTACAGTTAAAGATGTTGTTTTAAATTCCCAAAGACAATATTGGCTGAAAATCGAATACGCCAAAGGAAAGTACGGCTGGATCAGTGCAAAATACACAAACTTATAAAAGAAAAAGGATGTGAAAAAGAGCCGGAAAGAAAGACTCTTATTCGCATCCTTTTATCGTGCTGCATGATTGTACTAATTTATTCAGCGCTTTTTCAAGCTGTTCGTCCTTAAGTATTTTCATTTCCTCTTCCACGACACATCAAGAACCCCTTAGACTTTACACAGCCAAATAAAAAAGGCCATAAGAAGACGGTTGCTTCTAACGGCCTGTTCACTCATGAATATAATTTATGGAATTGCGGACAGCAAATAAAGTTAAAAGTGCCCGGCTCCGATAACACATCTGGATGATGTGCCATTCCAATCATTATCATTCCGATTAGTAAGTAAGTTTACCTTCCAATTGCCATGATTCCATAAAGAGCACAACAAAGAAACCTACAGTAATAGGTGTTTTGATACTCCATACAAAATCGATATAACAACTCTTATTCAAATTAAATTAAACATTGATTTTTTTACCTATTGGGATTCCTAAAAAAAATGAGGGCAACCTTCCAAGGAAATTGCCTCTCTTTCACAATTCATTATTACCTATTTTGCATTTTCATCAGGTTGGTGAATCCCGAAAATATTTCCTTCAGGATCTAAATAGTATCCTTGCCATGCCATCCCAGGCAATGCATACTTAGGCAATGCAACCTGGCCGCCATTTTCGAGAATTTTCGCTTCTGTTTCATCGTAGTTGGCTACTCCCATTGTACAAGCAAAACCGTTTAGCGCTTGTCCTGGTTCAGGTGGAGCACCATGGCGCTTCATTAAGGCTCCATCGATTCCAGGTTCATTTTTATCCCCCGTTACCGCCCCAAAGTAAGGCATGCCTGCATACTCGCTCCAATCCTGAAACGACCAGCCGAATACCTCTCCATAAAACTTCATGGCACGCTCCATATCACTTACATGAATCTCAAAATGAACCATTCTTCCCATACCGCCACATCCCCTCCAATTTAAAAATACAACACCTATATACTATTCAGGATAACCACTGCAATTCCCTTCTATAATTAATTGGAGGTTTCTGAAAGGCTCGAGCATTTTCTTATCCTAAGCTAATCGAATACTTCTCTAGCAAGTCTTTTAATGCCGGTCTCGTATTGCCATCTCTTCCTACAACCTGTTCGGCTGTAATCAAGGAATTCAAGACAGCTTCCTCTGTTGCTTCGCCAACAGCCCTGAAGGCGAAATCGATATCTTCCTCATGAATTACTGGTATCGTAAGGTTGCTTTCTGGCTTTTCGTGTGGAATCTTTGTTGCCGTTGAAAATCCGATTATAATTTCGCCGCTTCCTGTTGTAATAATTGACCCGGTTCGGGCGAGCCCAGTGACAGCTCTTTTTAATACCCTGTTTAATTGTCTCTCGGAAAAAGGAAGATCAGTTGCAACGACAACAATGACGGAGCCCTTATCTTCCATATCGCTGGAGCTTTCCATCGCCTTCTCCAATTCTCGGCCAACCCGTTTGCCATTTATCTGAAAGTCACCCATCCTTCCAAAATTCGTTAATACGAGCACTCCCAGGGTATATGTACCATAATCCAAATCAATAAGTCTCGAAGCCGATCCAATTCCACCCTTCATCGAATAGCAAAGCATTCCCCTTCCAGCCCCTGCTGAACCTTCCTCAAATTCCGCAGAAGCATTCTCCAGAGCTTGAATAATATGCTCCTGCTTTACAAACTTTGCTCTTATATCATTCAGGAACATATCATTGCATTCAGCAACTACCGAGTTCACCGTCCCGGTCGTCCTGCCGATTTCAGGGTTCCCTTCCAGCATATAGTCAATCAATGAGTCCGCGGCGGTTCCTACACTTAAGGTATTCGTGAGGATAATTGGCGTCTCCAACGTCCCAAGCTCCGCTATCTGAATCGTGCCGATTGTTTTTCCAAACCCATTAATCACATGACTGGAGGCAATTAGCTTCTCTTTAAACATATTCCCAGGATGAGGCAAAATAGCGGTGACGCCAGTCTGCATATCTTTATCGCTCAAGGTTACATGCCCTACCATCACCCCGGCGACATCCGTGATTGCATTATGACGCCCGGGCTCCATGGTACCGATTGTAACTCCAAAATCCCTGATTCTTTTCTGGTTTAGCATAAAACCTCACCTCTTCCTTCATTCACTATAGCTAAACAAAACTCCCACTAACTTCAGCCATGACCCACCACTTTTAATACTTTACCCGGGAGGCTGATGTTTTAATATGGCTGGAAACGGAACTCTTATTATAGGAGCAAATTCCTGAAGAACGCCGTAATCCTCCGCTTCCTCATTTACCTTTAAGATATGAAGCAGTTTATATTTGTTCTGGCAAACTCCTTGAAGGAACGCGGCTGTCTCCCTGTCAGCTTTACAAAATCATCTGTTACCGCTTCTGCCGTTCCCATCCTCGTCATAAAATACAAGGCTACGGTCACATTCACATAATCTTTGGGGAGGCCACGTTTTTTTATATAATGGCTCCGATATTTCAAGTAGCCAGGTTTTCTGTAGGTAATTTCCCTGCCTGTCACCTTGCTCAAAATATTTGCAACTTCGTAGTAATCCAGTGCTTCTTTACCTGTTATCGTATAGGCAGTATTTTTGTATTTTCCCGGATTGTTCAGCAAGGTTGCGGCAGCCAAGCCAATGTCCTCGGCATCGATGAAACTAGTTTTGCTTTTTCCAGCGGGGACGAAGATTTGGTCCATCTCCCTAATTTCAACAGAATGAATACCGGACAAATTTTGCATAAAGAAGCCCGGACGTACATGGGCATAAGGAAGGCCAAATGCTTCTATATATTTTTCGATCTTATAATGCGGCGGGATGGTATTCTTTTCGATACCCATTAATGATAAAAAGGATACAAGTTTAATAGAATGCTGTTTCATCGCATCAATGAATGGATATAAATCCTCAGGCTTTCCGAGATGTGGTGGCCTGATCAGGAAGACCCTGTCTACCTCTTCCAACGCCAGTTCGTACGTTTCTGTTTTGGTAAAATCAAAAGAGACCGTATCCACTTCTCCCTGAAACAAACTGCTTAATTTTTGTGGATTCGTCCCCGCAGCAACCACGTCTTCCCCCATCTTCAACAATTCTTTAACAACATAACGGCCGACATTCCCAGTTGCGCCAGTAACTAAAATCTTCATAGATACCCTTCTTCCGGCTTTTTGTACTGTTAGACCAGTCTATATATTTTTTGGTAAAATTAAATTCCAGCCTATTTATAAAGGAGAACTGGAATTTGTTTCGCAGCCATTCTTAATGGCAGACTATTACCCATCGTAAACGACAGCAGGAATGCACCTTCAACCATCGAGTTAATAACAATCCCAAGCTCTTTTGCCCGGCTGGCTTCAAAACCAGAGCCAATCAGCTTTTGCTCGAATAAATCCTGATACGTTGCATACGCCGTCTGGCATGCTATTCGTAGAGGTTCACTAGTTAGTGATGTTTCAAGGGCAATCGCTGCAATCGGAACGCCTCCCTTGCTGCCTTCCTTTTCAAACCGTTCTGCCATCATTTCTAAAAAACTCTGAATAGCGGTTACGGCATCAGTGGATTCGGCTAGGCCATCCTTTATATGCCCAGACACACGTGAAGCAGTCAATTCTACCGATTCAACCGCAAGCTGTTCCTTGCCATTTGGAAAATGATAATACAGCGACCCTTTAGGAGCACCGCTCTCTTTTGTTATCTGATTTAACCCCGTTCCATGGTAGCCTTGCAGCTGGAAAAGCCGCGATGCCGTTTCGATTAATTTATCTTTCGAATTTCCTTTTGTCTCAGTCATTAGCTATACCTCATTCTCAAATTATACCAATCAGTCTACATACATTATAATCAAAAAACAACCCCAGGGTCAAAAGGAAGCAAGGACTGCTTCCTTTAAACGGTTATCCCTGCTTGTTGATTAAGAATAGAATGGACAATATGAATTGAGTTCCATTCTCCTCTAGAAAAGTACATAATAGGGTATCGTTTTGGAAATAGTAGTTTGTGGATTTCTGCAGGTGGTTTCCCTTCTTGATGCAGCTTTAAGACTGTTCCCTGCAGGTTCAATAAATACTCCAACTTTCTTTTCAAGGCCAACCGCCCATTGTCCAAATAGCCAGCATGGCAGCAAAAGACATCTTCGAAATCAAAGGTTAAGATTTTTTTCAATGATTCAATAATCTCAGGGATACTTTCCTCACGCAAAATAACCTTTGTCCTTTCCTGGCAATAAAGGTCCCCAGTAAATAACTGTCCTGTCTCTTCATTCAAAAAGCAAAGATGATCAATCGCATGTCCCGGTGTTTTAATGACTTTCCAAGTTGCATGGGCAGAGTGAAATGTCCCACCTAAAGGCTCCGCACGAAAAGCCCGGCGCTTTCCCCAAAACAATTGGCGGTAAAGCGGATATTCCGGATGCTTCATGCACGCTTCAATCTTGCTGCCATCCATGTAAAGTGGAAGTTGAAGATTATCTTGCAGGAAGGCTGCGCAACCTGTATGGTCTTCGTGATGATGCGTGATGATGGCCTTATCAATCCTAAACTGTTTGAAAAAGGGCTTAAAATACTTTTCCAATGATTTCCCTCCGGTATCAATCAACACACTATCTATAAAAAAGCTATGAACATTCAGCTTAACACCCTGAAAGGATATCGTTCCATTGCCCATTGTTACACCATTCACAGTCTTTTGAGCAAATTCCTTCTTAAACAGCATGCTATCCCCCCTGTACTCCGTTAAATTTATGTATACCATTTCCACCAAACCGACCAGGCAAAATACAACCTTTAAATTCAGGAATAAAGTTTTATTTATTCTAACATAAAATGAATGGTTATTCATTTTATGTTGATACTCCGGCCAAGACCCCATGTTTTAGCACATTTGATGATTTTTAGGTTAGGGAACGCCACTTAAAAAAATCCCACTCCAACAAATGGGAGGACAGTAAACATTCATAAGCAATGAATGACAACTCGGGTGTACGAAGGCATCAAGATATCATTCATAAAGCCGATGAATGACAACTCGGGTGTACAAAGGCATCAAGATGTCATTCATAAAGCCGATGAATGACAACTCGGGTGTACGAAGGTATCGAGATGTCATTCATAAAGCCGATGGATGGCAACTCGGGTGTACAAAGGCATCAAGATGTCATTCATAAAGCCGATGAATGACCACTCGGGTGTCCAAGACATCAAGATGTCATTCATAAAGCCGATGAATGACAACTCGGGTGTACGAAGGCATCAAGATATCATTCATAAAGCCCATGAATGACAACTCGGGTGTACAAAGGCATCAAGATGTCATTCATAAAAGTGATGAGCAACAACTCGGGCAACTTTACTGAAGGAGGAATTGCCTTCTAGCCTCTAGTTTTTCCAAACATCCCCAAATGTAACTGTTTACATGATATATCTTCCAATCTGTGATAAAATAGTCCTAATATCTTTCCAAAATAAAGGGGCCATGCTATGTCTCCCTTATTGAGCGGAAGATATCATTTTTTTAGGAGGCGATATGAATGAAAATGTTCATGAAATTTTGTAAGAAGTTCAATCCAAGCCAGGGGGTTATCTACTATGAACCATAGTCAGCTCCTTAGCAAAGAATACTTCATACAACAGTTGGTTTACATTGATGAAAATATCAAGGAATTGACCCATCATTATTTATCTTCCACTCCAGTTGACGAGCGGAAGAAGGACTTTTATAATACTTACTCACTTGAAGTTGAGAACTTAATAAAAGAAAATCAACGGAATGATAGTATTTCATCTTTCCAAAAAGTATTCATCGGGACAAAGGTCACAGTTATGTATGATGATGACAACGAAACAGAGGATTATATCATTTGTTACCCTGACGAGTCGGACCCGGATTCGGGAAGCATATCCTTTTTGTCCCCGGTAGGCAGGCAGCTTTTGCTGAAGAGTGTTGGTGAAAAGGTGGCACTTAAAGTTCCAACAGGGGTGCTTTCGGTAACTATTAAGGAAATTGAGTTCGCAGGGCAAGCCTTGGAATTGGAAAGCACATTGAAGGAAGCATGAGCAGCGGCTCATAGCTTTTTTAGCATGGCAGCCTTCCCGACTGATGCGATATTGCATTAACAGGAAAATAAAACATCCCTATTAAAAAGCAACGATACCCCGACTGGATCGTTGCTTTTTTCATTTTTCCGCCCGGCAAACGAGAACCTTCCCTATTCTTCCCTTTGTCGGTTTGTTCAATTTTCTTTCAGCACGGGTTCCCCTGCCTTCATCAGAGTTTTGTTCCGGCCTAGAAGAACCGCTAATAAAACAATGAATATCCCGGTTCCGGAGAGGAGCCATTCTATTTTGATAATGTCTGCGATGGGGCCAAATATCAGCATGCCAATCGGCATCATTGAGGTCGAAATCATCCCCATCACGCCAAACACTCTCCCTAAATAATTCTCTTCGATTTTTTCCTGTAAAAGAACCATGGTTGGTGTATTGAAAATTGGCATGGTTACTCCAAAAACAGCCATGAAAACCAGATACAGCCAAAAGACCGGTACAACCCCAAGCGCAAATGTGCAAACTCCCATGATGATACTTGAAAACGCCATTGTTTTAACCCGATTCGAAAATCCTCCCCAGGCTGCAATGATACCTCCACCAGCCATCATCCCTATGGACCAGGCAAGCTCAATGGCGGTTAGTCTCCATACATCATTACCGAAGCTGCGAGTAACCTGCAACGGTGTCAAAAATGCCGCTGGGGCCATTAATACAAAGAAGACCGCGAAGAAAAGAAAAAACGACTTTAGATACTGATGATTGTTGATATAGTGCAAGCCCTGTTTAAAATCATTTAAATAACTAGTTGTTTGCTTCTCCTTTGCCTTCTCATGGACAGACACTTTTAAGAATAAGAGCAAGGTAACAATAGCAATGGCCGCGGTGATAACATCAATAAAGAAGATAATTTCAAGGGATGCCATTGCCAGCAACGCCGCACTGACCATCGGAGAAACGAACATGATGACAGCCTGAATTGTTCCATTGATTCCATTCACTTTTGTCAGCTTATCCTTTGGGACGATTTGCGGTAAAATTGCTCCAACAGCTGGTGTTTGAATCCCTGTACCAAACGCACGTACAGCAGCCATTACAAACAGCAGCCACACATCGTCATATCCCATTAGGAACAGGATGGCAAGAATGAGTGTCGCCATTGCAATGAGTCCATCCGCCAACACAATCAGTACTTTCCGGTTAAAGCGGTCCGCCCACACACCTGCAACCGGAGACAAAATAAATGTTGGAATAAAGCCGCAGATGATATACAACGTCATCATAACACCGGACTCAGTCGTTAATGTAATATGCCACATAATAGCATACTGAACCAGTGAGGACCCAAACAGAGATATAGTTTGGCTTGATAAAAAGAGAACGATATTCCTAAACCAATTGTCCTTATGGTCATTTGTTTCTCCGTTCATAGTTAACACTCATTTCCTTCAAATTGTAGTAGTGAAATGGTACCCTTTATCCACAAGCTTTGCAACTGCAAATTGCACCTGTACCTGCATTTAATTTTTCCCGCGGCCTGTCCCGCAGCCAGCGAATTTGGAACTACACTGAGAACCGAACGGCCTCTTAGGTTATATTGAAAAAAACGTTGGTAATGCTACAATTTAATCAGGTGGAACAAAAGGAGTTAATCCATTGAATATATTAAGACAATCCCTGGCCCAAAATATTGTAGATAAGATGATGAAGGATATTCCGTATAATATAAATATTATGGATCGAACCGGAATTATCATTGCAAGCGGAAATAAAGAAAGGATTGGCACGCTTCACCATGGTGCTGTTGAGGCGTTAAAACAAGGAAAAACGGTAGAAATCTATAAGGATGGGAAATTTGTAAAGAAGGGCATTAACCTGCCAATTGAATTAATTGGAATGATTGTTGGCGTGGTTGGAATAAGCGGCGAAGTAGAAGAAACAAGGCCTTTTGGAAACCTTGTGAGATCAACCGCAATTTTATTAATCGAGCAAAACCATGCATTGGAAAAAGAAAACCTGGAAAAAAATTTAAAACAGGAGTTTTTCCAATCCATTACCGATCCAGAAACAATTTATACTAAAGAATTAACCGAACAGGCATTATCCTACAATATCAAGCTAAACGAACCCTCCCAAATTGTATATGTAGA
The DNA here is from genome assembly GCF_001278805.1 of Bacillus sp. FJAT-18017. Lineage (GTDB taxonomy): Bacteria > Bacillota > Bacilli > Bacillales > Cytobacillaceae > Bacillus_D. The sequence continues at coordinate 4,932,092 of NZ_CP012602.1, forward strand.
ATTACCGTATGATTTTGATAAGGATCGTATTAAGAATTTCCATTCTTTTAGGCTATCAAGCAGCGCGATTTGCTTTATAGTACAGGATCAAACTAAAACTCACTCTTTGCAAGAACAGATTGATAGCAATTATCCTGATGCTCTTTCTTCAATTAGCAATATAAATGATAAAATTTCCGATGGATTTCTACAGGCCAAATCTGCAATGCGTGTATTAAAAGGTGTTTATCCGAATGAAAGATTCATTTCCTATGCGAAGTGCGAATTTATCGCCGACCTAGCCTATATGGAAAAAAGCGATACAAAATCTGAGAGACTCATCCATTTACTAGAACCACATGATGAACTGATCAAAACTCTGCAGATTTATCTTAGCTGTAACATGAACTTAAACGAAACGGCCAGCAACCTTATCATCCATAGAAATACATTAAACTACAGATTAGACAGGATTTTTAAAATCACCGGCAAAGATCCAAAAAACATATTGGATCTCGTAGAATTGATTTTTATGCTGATTCATCGAGTAAAATGAAATGAGGCTGCCCAAAGCTTTAGGACAGCCTCTTTCCATTTTATATTAGTCTAATTAATGAGCACCTTATTTCAACAATCGAGCAATGCTTTCAGATGTTCTGGCAACATTGGCTTGCCCTTCTGCCAATAAGGTCTCAATGTCCGCTGCTCCCGGTACAATTCCAAAAATAGCGTCAAAGCCTTCATTGTATAATGTTTCTACATCCTGCCCAATATAACCAGCAAGTGCGATCACTTTGATATCGCTATTGACACTCTTGGCTGCCTGAGCAACACCAAATGGCGCCTTTCCAAATTTCGTTTGGAAATCGATGCCGCCTTCACCTGTAAAGCAGTAATCGACATCCTGAAGCTTTTCTTTTAGATTTGTATACTCAATGACAATTTCGATGCCTTTTTTCATTGTAGAATTAGTGAAAGCAAGAAGTCCTCCGCCAAGGCCGCCTGCACCGCCTGCACCAGGGACATCGACCATGTCGACCCCAATCTGCTCTTTTACGATTTTAGCGTAATGCCTTAAATTATTGTCCAATAGTTGAACCATCTCAGTAGTCGCACCCTTTTGCGGCCCGAAAACTGCTGAGGCACCACGCTCGCCGCATAATGGGTTTGTAACATCCGAGGCAACCAGGATTTTGATATTTTTCAATTCAGGGATTACATTGGATGAATCAATTGTTTCAAGATCTCCTAAATATCCACCTCCGAGGGGCAGTTCATTCCCTTCCTTATCCAGGAACTTGAATCCGAGAGCCGCTGCCATTCCAGTACCGCCATCATTTGTTGCACTTCCGCCAATACCAAGGATGATCTCGGTAATGCCTTGTTCAATACAAGCCCTGATAAGCTCACCTGTACCAAATGTTGTTGTAATCATAGGATTCTTCGTTTCTTTCGTCACGTAGTGAATCCCGCTCGCAGATGCCATTTCAATAACACCTGTCCTGCCATCTCCTAAAATGCCGTACTGGGCGGTAACTGGTGTGCCAAGTGGGCCAGTTACTTCTTTTTGAATTAATGTCCCGCCAGTTGCATCAACCAGCGACTGAACGGTGCCTTCACCGCCATCTGCCATTGGTACATAGATGCATTCAGCATCTGGGATTGCTCGTTTTATGCCAATTTCCATTGCCTCACAAACTTCTTTGGCTGTCATGCTTTCCTTAAATGAATCAGGAGCCAATAAAAAAGTTTTCCCCATGGTTATCACTCCTTTTTTTATAGAATAAACCCGAACAAGATTACAGCTACAATTGTCATTGTTAAACCAACGATGCTTTCATATCCGACAACTTTCATTCTCTCTTTCATGCTCATGTTCATGGCATTTCGTGTCACGTGGAAGTAAGTTCCGTGTGGCAAGTGGTCTATTACTGTAGCACCTGCATGTGTCATAACTGCCGCAGAAAGTGGTGCAACTCCAGTTTCAAGTATTGCATCCGAGAACGAGCCAGTAGCCAGGATAACACCAGTTGATGTGGAAGCTGTCGCTGCTGCCATCAAAATACCTGCAATTGGTGCAAGGAACGTACCAGATATACCTGAAGTCTCAACCAAGCTAACAACTTGGGCTGGAAGATCCGAAGATGTAATTAATCCGCCAATTGCACCCGCCCCAATGATGATGAGGATGGTTGGTGTCATTTTATTTAATCCGGAAGTACTAAAATCCAAGAATTGTTTTCTTTTACCCAGAGCAATCGTACCAACTAACCCCGCAAACGGCAGGATAAACAATGAGTCGATTTTCAATTCAGCAAGAGCATCGATTCCAAGCATTGATCCGATAGGGCTCATCATTAAAAGAACAATAGCAATGATGGGAGTGACAAGGGCTTTTGATAATGCCGGCAAATTCGTGGAACTAGCCTTTTCCAATTCAGCTGCTTCCTCATCCGATACCTTTGTACCTTTATACTTAATAATTGACGCGATAATAACAGTTACAACGACTCCGAAAACAGCAGGAACAAAACCACCGATCATGACTTGGTTAACGTCAAGATCAAACCCGCCTGCTGCCGCAATCGTATTCGGATTGGGAGAGATAATGTTACCTGCTTTACCACCGCCAGATAAAGCTACAAGTAAGGCGATTTTGGAATAACCCATTTTGTTACCGACAGACAATGCGATTGGTGCAACAATCAGAACAGCAACAGGAATGAATACACCTACTGCGGTAATAATCATCGTAGCCAATGCCAGGGACAGCATCGCTTTTGTCCCACCGAGTTTTTCTACAATCGCTTTTGCAATGCTTTCCGCTGCTCCCGATTCCATCATGACACCAGCAAAAACACCAGCAGCGATTATCCTAATAACTGTACCTTGTACACTTTGAGTTCCTGAAACTAGAATGGAGACTACCTCTGAAAAGTTGGCACCGCCGATGAAAGCGCCAACAATTGCTCCTAAAATTAAGGAATACGTTGGAGCGAGTCTAAACAAAATCAAAATAATTGCAAGCGCCAGACCAAGTAAAGCGCCAACCCAGCTAATATCTATTGATGCTGCCATATAAATTCCTCCTACTCCTCATGTTGTTGTTTAGAATGATAAATCTTTCTTAAAATTGAAATTGCAGTTCTGCATTCTATATCATTGCTTTATAATTTTGCACAAGGAACTGATTCGTTGCTAGAATTTAACAAGATTTAAGATGCCCCCTATCAGTCTTACTATAAAAGCCCTTTCATAGAATACGCTTTCATTATAGGCTTAAATTTACTTTTCAACTATTGACGCTTTAACAAAAATCATTGTGCAAATGCACTAAATTATTCATCTTTGCGGTAATATTTAAACTCTGTGATTTCTTTTTCAGTCCCCTGTAAGAGCAGATTCGGAGCATAACACCGACTGAAGAAAAAACCTAATCTACAAAAAGACATCCGAAAGTCCATCTTTTTTCAACATTTTCTTCAATGTGTTGTATAAACAACAAAACACATAAACTATTGGTTTTGGTGGACTTTATTATTGGATAAAATTCAATTGCAAAGCAAATCATAGTTTTTGCTTCATTAAAGGCAAATTGATAATCATTCAACGGAGCATTAGCAAGTAAATGAAATCCGAGAATTTAACACCTACTAATTTAAAAAGGAGAATGACAATGGCATATGTTTTACAAGTGGATTTTAAAATGAATGGACCATTCGGAGATGAAATGGCAGGGGCGTTCTCTGATTTAGCGAAGAGCATTAATGAAGAGGATGGCTTCATGTGGAAAATTTGGACAGAACGTCCTGAAACAAATGAAGCAGGCGGTATTTATATTTTTGAAACAAAAGAAACAGCTGAAAAATATATCGATATGCATTCCAAGAGATTAGCGGGATTTGGCATAACAGAAGTCAACTCAAAAATCCTTGCAATTAATTCTAAACTTACTGAGATTACTAATGGTCCGGTAAAGTAAATTCTTACTTAAATAGCTTTGCCTTTGAAGAGTTTTCGCTTTTGCAACTAAATAATGCGAATTATCCATCACCAAAATTTCATTACAGAAAACATAAAAAGGCAACGACCCGAGGGTCAGTTGCCTTCTTTCCGTATCAATTTCGCAACAGCTTCAACATGAACGGTGTGTGGAAAAAGATCAACTGGCTGAACTACCTCAAGGGTATAGCCGAATTGTTCAAGTTCCTTAATATCAGTAGCAAATGTATCTACATTACATGATACATAGACAATTCGTTCTGGTTTAGCCCGTCCAATTCTCCTCATTACCTTTCCGCCAGCACCTGACCTTGGCGGGTCGAGCAGCAATAGCTCCGGCCTTCCAAAGCTCTCAAGTATTTCGTCAATTCCTTTTCTCGCATCCTTTGCGAGGAAGGTTGTGTTATTAATTCCATTATCCGCAGCATTGCGCTTAGCGGATTCAATGGATGTCTCAACTATTTCTATGCCTGCGAGTTCCCCTACTCTATTCGCAAACGGAAGGGAAAATGTTCCGACACCACAGAACAAATCAATCATTTTCTCCGACTTTTTCGGCTGGCCCATTTCGATTGCCAGTTCAACCAGCTTTTGCGCCTGGGTCGGATTCGTCTGGAAAAAGGTATCAAACCAAAGGCGGAAACGGTAGCCATCCATTTCATCATAAATGAAATCGCGCCCAGCCAGGATATGGCTCTTTTCTGATTGAGTACGGTCAGCCCAATCGGTATTTTCAAGCCATAATAAGCTTTTTACTTGAGGGAACTTTTCAGTAATTCGCGTTACTAAATCATCAGCCGCCACTTTCAAATGAGCATCCGGTGCCTCAGTCGCAAACAGAGCAAGCATCATTTCACCTGTTACAAATGATTGTCGAACCATCAAGTGGCGCAGCAAGCCTTCATGCAAGTCCTTATTATACCCGCTCAATTGATGATTTTTTGCCCAATCGGCAACTTCCATCGATGCCTCGACCATCTCTTTACCTGCAATCAAACACGTTTCAAGTGAAATGATCTTCCGGAAATTCCCTTGTTCATGCAAGCCAAGTGTCCCGTCCGGAGCAAACGTGAACTCCATCTTATTGCGGTAATGCCAGGGATTGTCCATTCCGATAGTATGGAAGACTAAATTTGGATCGAAGCCCTGCGATTCTATCGCTTGTTTCACATGATTCGTCTTTTGTTTTAACTGACCTTCGTATTCCCAGTGCTGCCACACGCATCCGCCACATTTTTCAAAATGCGGACATGGAGGGGCTGTTCTTTCAGGATGAGTCTCCAATATTTCATTTGGTAGTGCTCTCCATCTTCTTTTTTCAGGCCTGTCCACTGTTACACTCACTTTTTCGCCAGGGAGAGTAAGGGGAATTGTCAGTTTCAACTTCTTTAAGTTGCCATGTTCATTTTCACGCCAGATAGCAGCCTGGCCCGAACCCTTCTCATCCAACCGGTGGATGTCCGCAACCATTGTTTCAGCATTGATTGTCAATCGGTTCTCCTCCTTCATTCATTTTCACACTTCTATTAAAAGAGCCTCTTACGGCGCTAAAATTTTTGACACACTTCACCTAGTATAAAACAGAATAACAAATTATTAAACACCTAGTAGATTTTAACATATCATTCAGGATTGAAAAAAGGAGTAGGAGTTTCCATTCAACTTCCACCAAAAAACTGCATCCTTAAATAAAGGAATGCAGTTTGCTAAATTATATATAGTCTAACTCAATAATTTTTCCGACCTAGCCAACCAAGGATCTGAACATGGCTAATTGAATTTATTCGATATACCACTTTCCTTCAATAATTCATACGCTTCTGTCTGTTTCTCATCTTTAATTTGAAATTCAAGGGTGCTATCAACAATTTTGGCACACCTGCCGCCGAATGGCTTGAGCATTTCTTTTATTTCTTTTATTTCCACAGAATTTTTTAATGGGTAATTTACTTTCATCTACTATCCACCTCCTAAAACTATTATAGAAAAACAAAAATATCCGAAATATAATAAACCTTACAAATAGAAATAATGGCTATTCATTTACCTTGAGCACATCAATCAGATTGAGATACTATTCAATAAAGGAATTGATTATATATGTCCATTAAGGATAAGATGAAAAGCGGGAAATTGTATTACGCGAACGATGAAGGTTTGATGAAAGAGCAGATGCAATGTTTGGACGTATTGTATGACTTTAACCATACCAGGCCTTCCGAGGTAGAAAAGAGAGAGAGGATTTTAACCGAATTGTTTGCTGAAGTAGGCACCAACGTCTATATTGAACCTCCACTTCATGCAAACTGGGGGCGGCATACACATATAGGAAATGATGTCTACGCCAATTTCAACCTGACATTGGTAGATGACACCGATATCTATATAGGCAATAATGTACTTATTGGACCAAATGTAACGATTGATGCGGGGACTCATCCGATTCATCCTGAATTACGGAGAAATGCTGCCCAGTTTAACCTCCCAGTAGTTATTGAGGATAATGTTTGGATTGGCGCAGGTTCCATTATCCTGCCTGGAGTCCGAATTGGAGAAAATTCAGTGATCGGTGCTGGCAGTGTCGTTACCAAGGACATTCTAGCAAATGTTATAGCCGTGGGAAGCCCTTGCAGGGTAATGCGGAAAATCAATGAACGTGATCTGGAATATTATCATAAAGATATGAAAATAGATGAAAAGGATTTACTCTAAACACCCCTTCTCTTACATAATTTTAAATCACAGGTGATTTCAAAAGTCGAGGTGCTAAATAGATTGAATGACAATGGTATTATCTAATGTTGTCGAATTTTTGTTAATCAAACGTTTGATTAAATTTGATTGGGGCCTTGAGAAGACAGGATATGTAGATGTCGAAAAAGATCCGCGGATTTTGTGTCCCAATATAAAATGTCCATCTAAAAATGCATTCAGTTTTTAACTTGAGTGCATTTTATTGTGTTCCTTTTTGCGTGACATAGCAGTAGTTGTTTTAATAAATGTCGTCGAAACTGCTATCCAGCCAGCAGCAAAACAAAGGCACCTTCTCCCCGAAGTGCTCATGGGGTCAGGCACCTATATCATGGAAGCACTGATATCCTGCTTCTCTATTTAATTTTCTGCTGGATGTTCGTGTAAGAAATTTCGATATTTCCGGGAAGAACAAACAGATAATCAATTAAGCTCTCCAGAAGATCCATTAGATAAGCAGCAGTCTCATCATCCAAATCCTTTTCTAGCTCCAAAATTTGATAAAAAGGATTGTCGGGATGAAGAAGCTGGTCAAGATAACGGATAGGCTTCACTAAGTCCAAATTTTCCAGAATCCGTTCTGTTTGCCCGGAAATAGGCTCGCCATTTCCCCCTGCAAAGTGCTTAAAAATGCTTTCAATAACACGTTTTGACATCACCGCTGTGGCGGCATTATCCTTCCACTGATATATATTTAATGCTGAGCGGTAGGCCCTGACTAAATCTGGAGGTATGTCCGGCAGTTTATCTAATTGGTTGATTGGTTGTTTGGAAGACCGGGGGTCATAGATATAAACATCTATATCACTGCCTATGTCATCTGGAACATCTTTTAAAATCATAGAAAATGTGGATTCCTTTTTGCAGGATGAGCACGAGCCTTCTGTTAAAAAACCATTTTTGCCAGCCTGATAATTTGCTTTGATTGAAAAATTGCTTGTTTTTCCACACTTGGGACAAGCTGTTTGAATGTTGTTTGGAACTTTGGAATGTCCATAATGGCTATAAGAGATAATAGAGCTTTTCCTAATTCTTCTCATATGACCCTCCAGTTTTCATAAGACTCTGACAAAATAAAGAAAATTCCGTCTATTATGTTCATTATATTCCCTCTTAAGTATAAATAAATGCATACAAAGTGGCATTTATGGACTGAGAAATGAAGAATTGTACTACTAAAGTACCTAGTTACCAAATATGCATAGGCCTTTTCGCGTTCCACATCAAATAAATTTAGATTTTTAGTTCATTTAATATAGTCTCTTAAACTCTATGTTTTTAAGGATTCTCCCAGTTCCATTTCCCAACACTCAACTTGAAATACAGTGTAACAATCAAAAAAACAACAAGGGCATACCCGAATACGGTTACCCTGGGTCTTCCACGAAATTCCCCTCTCACCCTTCCCTGTTATTCCAACGAAACCTTTACCATTTCATTCAAAAATTTTGTTGTGGTATAGCTATAGATCTCGAGAATTTTTGGGATATTATCTCCTTCATTGTTACTATGGAACCTAATATTTTCTTCCGTAAAGAAATAACGCGGTTGTTCGAGTTTCTCATAAACGAAAGTGATTTCATTCGGATCGTACTCAAACCCCTTTTTATCAACAAAAACTCCTTTCGGATTCATCATTTCCATTTCCATTGGAGTATTTCCATCCTCACCGATAATTTCATAGTGAAGTGACTCAAATGCCCGATTTTTAATTGCATGATTGCTTATGACTACATTGGTTGAATCACCAGCCTCAAACCTGTCGATGGATATCGTGCTGCCTGCATATTCAAAGGTTTGTGGATATTTCTCTGAACCATTCAGCTCAATGGTCCTCTTGTCTTCAACCGTTAAATTAGCAGATTCTATCCAAACACTGGCTTCTTTAGGCTTTTCTCCATAAAGCGGGTCAAAATGCATGTGGTAGGTCATCCACTCATTGATTCCATTTCCAAAATTATTGCCATACCTATCCGCTTTAAGTTTTTTATTGTTTACTTTCAGATTTCCAAAATTAAGAACATCAATTCGTTTTCCTGAACCGCTAAAAGGAATTGCATATTCAAGAATCGTCGCTGTCGGAGCGATGGTCAGTTTATCAAAACGAACCGGAATCCCTTCGATTTCTGTTTCTTCATCCAAGGCATATTCGGTAGATGGCTTTTTTGTTACAGGAATCTCGAAGTTCCACTCGCCTGTCTCAAAGCTCAAATTCTCGTATGGGTTAAAATCATCCCTGTCATCAGAAGCACGGATTAATTTGTAAAGCTTAGTAATCTTCAGTTCAATTGTCCCGTTGTCCTTCCCCAGGGGTAAGAGACTCATTTTTCCCCGAAACACGTTTTTTTCTTTCTTATTTTCATTCGATTCAAGGTGAGGGAAATAGTGCCTCGGATATGCCGCATGGTTCATGATTTCCTGTTCATTCTCCACAATAACCCCATCTTGATACATCATGAAATATTGATTATCTTCATCCGTATCTTTTATTTCATAAAAAACGAGAGTCTGGACATCATCAGCAATCACGCTTTTAATTGTAATTTCAATCCCCTTGCTCTCTGCTTTAAGGTTCAGCATCTTACCCAAATCCTGCTGCAGATAGGCACGCAGTTGCTGATCTTCTTCCGCATATGTATAGTAGGCATTTGAAAAAGCCCCTGTTACAACTTCTAGACTCATTAATAATGCGAAAACGCTCGCAAAAACGATCCCGATTCTAATACGTTTTCTGTTCTTTAACCGTCTGTTCTTTTCCCTTTCTTCCAGCCTCGCCTTGACGCTATCAAGAAAATTTCCTGGCACATGAAAATCATTTTTATTTTTTGGAAGAGTTAAGATGACATCCTGGAAGGCAGCCAAATCCTCCTGGCATTTTTGGCAATGGTAAATATGTATTTCGAAATCAACCTTTTCAGGCCGGTCCATTTTCCTTTCCAAGTAATCAATGTATTTTTTATGATACTCTTTACAGCCATTTAAGCTCAGTTCATATCCCATTCCCTTTTTTAGTGACTGGACTGCGGAAAACAAATACTCTTTCAGCTTATTCTCTGGAATCCTGAGAATGCCTGCTGCACTCTCCAAGGGGATTCCTATTATATATTTAAGAACCACCGCTTCTTTCTCATACTCTTCCAACTGGTCTAGTGCTTTAAATACATCCTGTCGTGGTTCACTTGTCTCTGAAGCTTGTAAACTTCCATCAGCAGCAAGCTCACGGCAAATAGATATGAAAATGGATGTTACCCAAATTTCAAATGATGTTTGCCTCTTAAACCGTGGCAGCTCTTTGTACACCTTAGTAATCGAACGGTAAAAAAGCTCCTCCATTTGCCGCTGATTTCCTAAATAGGACCAGCCGAGAATATAGAACGATTGTATCCGCTGATCGAACCATTCGACGATTGATTCCATACTTCTTTCACTTATTGGAGTGAAAGAACTGGGCTTTATTTTTGCCGGGATCATAAATTTGCTCCCCCCTTTAGCAATCTCTTTATGTTTAATCATATAAGCATAGGAAGTTATTGGCAACACCATTTGGGATTTTGCACTTCAGAAATTGGAGCCACAACTCTATTCTTAGATTCAGCTGGGGGCTGCAGCCATTACGGGCGATGCGTTCGGTGAGAGTAATGATTTCAATAAAATATATAAAGGGATACAACTACAATGCATTTTGTAGGTTGTATCCCTTTTACGTGTGTTTACTATGGAATAAAAAATTTCTTACCCAGTCTTAAAAACCTCAGACCCTTAACGAGCCACGGAACCCTCTGGCACCATAGTAGGAATCCGCACCATTGTGGTAAACAAAGACCGTATCGTAGCGGCGATCACAAAAAAGGGCACCGCCACGTTTTCTAATATCTGAGGGTGTTTGCACCCAACTTGATGTTTTCAAATCGAAATTATCAAGTTTTTGCAACTCTCGATATTGTTCTTCCGTTAAAAGTTCAATTCCCATGGCAGCCGCCATATTAATAGCACTATTTTCTGGTTTATGTTTTTTCCTTGCCTCTAGCGCTTCATGGTCGTAACACACACTTCTGCGGCCTTTTGGACTTTCCGCTGCGCAATCATAAAAAATGTATTCATCCTTCTCTTCATCATGACCAACAACATCCGGTTCGCCGCCAGTGCTTTCCATTTCATTGAGCGACCATAACTTTTCAGGATTTGCATCCAGCTTGTCTTGGATTTTAGCCCATTCAAGACCTTCATGGCGGTACATGTTTTTCTCAAATCGGAGTTTCAATGTTTCGAGTAGTTCCTCCCGTTGTTCCAGTGATAATTCCTTTTTATCGATTTCAGTCATATTATTTCCTCCTTACTATTTTTCCTCATAATGGTTAAGGCTATTTAATTCATCTTCAATACCTTTAAAAATTTTGTATGCACCATTAGACTTGTTCGAACAGACAACAACTGTACTTGAATTTTCTGGGTAAAAAGCAGAATGAAAACTAACGCCAGGGTCATATCCCATTACATGATATTTTAAAATGTCAGTCCCCTTTTTCTCTATCCAAACACCAAGGCCATAAAAATGATCTTCATCACCGACTTGAACATATGGATTCAGCAAAAGCTGGGTATAGTCTTTACTTAAAAGTCCATTACTCATTAGTGTTTCCCACAGTTTCACCATATCTACAACCGTAACATAAGCTCCTCCATCTGAACCACCTTTTACGGGTAATGAATAGATATTCGTTTTCCATGTTCCGTCGGGATAGTCTATGTAACCCACTGCGGTATTCGGAGGAAGAGCATCAAATTCAAAATATCCCGCCCCCTCCATGCCGGCTTTCTTGAAGATATGTTCCTGTATGTACTCAGCAAAGTCAAGCTGACTAGCTTTCTCAATGATTAAACCAAGCAAAATATATCCTGCATTATTATAGGAAAATCTTTCTCCAGCTTTAAACTTCATAGGCATATCTTGAAATAATGGCAGAAAGTTTTTCAAACTTCTTATTTTATACATAGGGTTACTAACCCATAATTCTTCAAAATCATCCATTACTTCTTCATCAAAATAGTCGGGTATTCCAGACGTATGTGTGAGAAGATGATGTATGGTTATATCACTATCAAAATTCGAAAAATCAATATCAAGACAATCTTTCAGCTTCATATCAAATGAAAGTTTCCCCATTTCCACAAGCTGACAAACGGCTATGGCTGTAAATAATTTGCAGCCTGATGCTATCCCGTATCTAGTATTTGCATTGTTTTTTATTTGTTCAGATCGATTAGCATATCCAAAGCTTATATCTGCTAATACATTCTCATTGGCTTTAACTAGGACCGTACCTGAAAATTTATTGTTACTCTGAATATCCGAAATACTATTTATCATGGGTTGTCCTCCTGTCCTTATGGAGCTATAAAACTTCTTTGAATCACTTTTCTCTTCATAAGAAAAATTATAGCCTATAAAAACAAAATAGGAATCAAAATCGATTCCTACTTTAACACCTTAGATAAAAATTGCTTCGTTCTTTCTTTTTCAGGAGTTGTAGAAATAATACTTGGAGGTCCTTCTTCAACCAGAAAACCCCCATCCATAAACACAACTCGGTCGGCAACGTCTCTGGCAAACCCCATTTCATGGGTGACGATTAACATTGTCTGGCCCTCACTATTTCAACACTAATTTCACAACTGCTTCAACGTGTGTTGTGTGTATGTCGCAATAGGGTGCTAGTTGAGCTTACCCTATAAACTCAGTGGGTGCATAAAACGTTTGGATTGTAAAAGGATTATCTCTCTATTTCTATATGTTGGTACCCTTGGTCAGTTGAAAATACTTCATACCATTGATAACTTGGCGCCTTGAACCATTCGTAGGACGGCAGATACACCATATATCGGACAGATCCTTCTTCGTCATATACCGTTTTGAATATTTTTACTTTCTTATATCCAAACTGTTGATCCAAATAGCCTTCCATTCCTTCTCTTGCCAAACTGTTCTCTTCTTTCCGTTCAAGCTTGTGCAATTCCAATATGCCTTCAATAAATATTGCCAGCACGACAAGGGTAACGGGAATTAATATAAAAACCACAAACTTCAACAACAAAGAACCATCCCCTTCCAATTTATAATTCATTTCTGATTTTACCTTCCGCTGTAAGACCATGCTGTGATTGATTCCACACTTTTCAAAAAATCACATAAACTGGACCGTCTATTTTGTTGTCAGAACACCTTCTATTGTTCTCTGTCATTGTATCTTCACAAATTCTTCACATTCTTCAATATAAATGTGTCGTATGTCACAATTTCTTCCATTCAGCTATTTTAAAATGAAATTGCTTACAACAAAGGAGGGGGAAATTTGAAAAGGTCATTAGTAACATTTTTCATTTGTGTGTTTATTGGATTGGGCTTTAGCTATGTGGTTTTTGAAATCATTGGCGGGCAAAAGGATTCTGCCGCTTCTTCCAACAACCACACTGAACAAAAAGACGATGCAAAGAAGGAAGCGGAAACCGCAAAACAGGAGCCTGCAGAAAAAGTTGTTGAAGTATCTGCTGATACTGAAATCCTGTCAGCGAAAGGCTGCCTCGGCTGCCATTCTGTTGAAGGCCTGAATCTCCAGGGCGGCGCAACAGGCCCGGATTTATCCCAAGCTTTTACGAACGTTGAGGGCAAACACGGAAAGCCTATTGCCGAGTTCCTTAAAGAGCCGACTTCCGCGGTCATGTCTGGGGTCATTAGTGGCAGCCCGCTAAAGGACGAGGAAATTACCGAAATCGTCGACCTGCTAAAAAAGGCATCCGAAAAGAAATAAACTTTTACTATAAACCATCATTTTCATAAAACTTTATTAAAAGAGGTGAAGCATTCATGAAAAAATGGATCCCTGCAGCATCAGGGCTTCTCGCAGGATTCACAGCAGCAACACTATTCTTTGGCGACTTCGCACAGGGCGTTAAAACAGAGCAACTATCAGCTACTACAAAAACAAACGCCGAAAAGGTTTATGTTCCGTTTGGCAAAAAGGATGATTATTATTTATTTGCTTCAGGCGGTCATTCCGGGCAAATGTTCATCTACGGTGTCCCTTCGATGAGGCATATCCGGACCGTGCCGGTGTTTTCACAGGATTCAGCAACGGGATATGGCTGGGACCAACACTCAAAGAAGATGCTAGGAGGCTATACTTGGGGTGACCTCCATCATCCGGCTTTTTCAGAAACAAACGGAGACTACGATGGAAAGTACATGTTTGCTACCGATGTCGGCAACAGCCGCGCTGCGGTCATGAACCTGGAAACATTCACAGTCCGCGACATCATTAACGTGCCAAATACAAGCGGACCTCATTGTGCCGCATTTGTAACCGAAAATACGGAGTATATGTTCCTGCCGACCCGTTTTGCTGTACCAATTGGCAGTGAGTATGCCGAACTAGATGACTACAGCGAGAAATACCGCGGCGTTATGTCGGCCGTTACCTTTGATGAGAAAAAAGAAAAGCTGAATATCAGCTACCAGGTAGCCCTTCCGCCTTGGTCGTTCGACCTTTCCGACGCCGGTAAGAAGATATCGAAGGATTGGGCTGTGCTTACGACCTACAACACGGAAGAAGCGACAACGAATCTTGAAATCAATGCTTCCCAGGCTGACCGTGACTATATTGTTCTTTTCAACTGGAAGGAACTCGAGAAGATGGTCAAGGAAGGCAAGTACGATACAGTGACAGGCCAAAAGATGATCTTCCCTGAAAAACATAAAGGCGGTATGTATCTTGTTCCCGTTGCAAAGTCTCCTCACGGCGTTGACGTCACTCCGGAAGGAAAATACTTTATAGCATCAGGCAAGCTTGCTCCTGCGATGACTGTGTTTTCTTTTGAAAAAGCATTCAAAGCCATCGAAAACCAGGACTTCAAAGGTGAACGCAATGGTCTTCCTGTCCTGAATTACGACTCGGTAGTGGAAAGAGAAGTAAACCCTGAAAACGCGCTAGGACCGCTTCATACCCAGTTTGATGAAAAAGGCATGGCTTACACAACGATGTTCATTTCTTCCGAGATTGTGAAATGGGATCCTAGCACAGGTGAAACGCTTGACCGAGTTCCAGTCCAGTACTCACCTGGCCATTCTGTTGCAGCAGAAGGTGACACGGTGGCACCTGATGGTAAATATATTGTTGCCTTAAATAAAATTGCAAAAGACAGTTACCTGTCAGTCGGGCCTTCCCATCCTGAGTCAATGCAGCTAATCGACCTGTCCGGCAAAAAGATGGAAGTCATCCAATCTGCTCCAGTCAATCCAGAGCCGCATTACGCTCAAATGATCAAGGCTGACAAAATTAAAACGATATCCGTATATCCAAAAGATGAAAAGAACAAGGATGCTACCTATAAACAGGAAGACACGAAAATTGTCCGCAAAGGCAATGAAGTTCACGTGTACGGAATTGCAATGCGTTCCAAGTTTGTCTTTGACGCAAAAGCAAAACGCCCTGACCAAATCGAAGTGAACGAAGGTGACAAGGTCACGATTCACCTAACCAATATCGACTTTGACCAGGATATCACCCATGGTTTCGCTATAAATGGCTACGACCTCAATATAGAAGTGCAGCCAGGACAAACGAATACCATTTCATTCACGGCTGATAAAGCTGGAACATTCCCGCTTTACTGCACAAACTTCTGCTCCGCGCTGCACCAGGAAATGACAGGGTACTTCCTTGTAAAGCCGAAACAGTAAGAGACCGGTAAAACCAGCGGACGGTATCAGGCGGAAATCTGATACCTTTCGTTTTTACTAGAAAGGTGATGCATAATGAAAAAGAAATTTTCTCTTGTATCCTCCGCTCTTTTAGTTGCGGCGGCAGCACTCCTATTTCTTTCAGCAAACTTTCCTTGGTGGGGGATGAATTTTATCGCTCCCCAATACCCTGAAGGATTGGATATTATTGTTTACCCTGACAAGCTCGAAGGGGACATAGATAATATCAACGCACTTAACCACTACATTGGCATGGCTCAATTCAGCGAAGAAAATTTCCCTGAATTGTCTTATGTGAAGTATTTAATCTGGGGACTGGCGGGTATAACGTTGCTGACTGCGATTTTGCGAAAAAGAGTCATTTTATATAGCCTTATCGCCGTATTCGTGGTTGGCGGAATTCTCGGAGTTTATGATTTGAACCGCTGGCTGAAAGATTTTGGCACCAATCTGAACCCGAATGCCCCAATCACGATTGATCCCTTCATACCGCCGATGATTGGAGAAAACCAGCTCGCCAACTTTATTACTAATAGTTACCTGGATAACGGTACCTATCTTGTTCTTGCTGCATTCGTCCTGATTTTAATTCCTTTATGGAAGGACCGGAAAACATCATGATGAAAAAACTTCTCTTTCTCTTCATATTCCTGTTATGTTTCGCTTTAGGCCCAGATAATTCATTTGCTGCACCTGGCGATTTGCAGAGCAAGATTGATGCCCTTGAAGAGGGAGAGAGTTTAACTCTTGAGGGGATTACGTACGAAGGAAACCTGGTTATTACGAAAAGCATTAAAATCTCAGGCAAAAAAGGCACGGTCATTAAAGGTGACAGCAGCGGAAATGTTATTTCAATCAAGGCACCAGGTGTCACAATCGCCAATCTTACTGTCACAAATGGGAGCATGGACCGGAACTCCCCGGAAGAATATGCGGGAATAAAAGTTTTCACGAATGGCAACACAATTGAAAATGTCACGGTTCATGACGTCTTTCATGGTATTTATTTGAGCAAGGCCTATGACAATACGTTGAATAACAACAATATACTAGGATTTTCAGACGGCGAAGTTGCCGGACAGGGAAACGGGATTCAAGTCTATTACTCCAATGGAAATACGATAACCGGCAATACAATTGAAGGAAGCCGCGATGGCATGTACTTTGATTATTCCGATGAAAATACGATTCTGGACAATGAAATAAGCCGGACACGCTATGGCCTACATTATATGTACTCGCACTCAAACCGATTCAGCGGAAATATATTCGCCTTTAATACAGGCGGTGCCGCGCTAATGATGTCAAATAATATTGAACTTGAAAACAATCAATTTATTTTCAACTATGGCAACCAATCCTTTGGAGTTCTGTTGCAGCAGACGAATGATATTGTTATTGAAAACAATACATTCTACCTAAATCAGCGGGGAATCTATTCTGACCAGGCGAACCGTACGACAGTCCGGAAAAACCGGATCATTCAAAACCAGATTGGTGTTGAGCTGTGGGCCAGCTCCAGCCAGCATGTTTTTACAGAAAACACTATCTCTGAAAATACCATCCCCGCAGTAACACTTGGCGGCCAGGGCGTGAATAACTTTTGGAGCCTTGCTGATAAAGGCAATGATTGGGGCAATTCCTTTCCGCTCACCGACCTTGACCAGAACAGAACTGGGGATTTTCCAATAACCTACCGCTCGTCTCTTTATGAATTACTCGAAGAACAGGAGCTAACCTATCTTTTTCTAAAGAGTCCGGCACTAACAATCTATGAAAAATTGAACAGCTTTCTAAACGGGGACGAAGTAATGTTTGAGGATGCCCATCCCCTTGTTGGTAGTGGCGGAACCGCCATACTTTCCTGGATATTGATTACAGGGCTGTTCCTCCTTGGCATCTTACTTTTTTCAAAAGGGAGACATCAGCTATGCATTATATTTGGAAAGAATGGAAGGAAACAATAAGGGGCAAAGGCCTATGGCTTTCGATGGCAGCCATCATTGCGGTTTCGGCTGGGATGCTGTTCACATCCTCTCTCCCATTTGACCAGGGCCTTTACATCCTCCTGATTAACTTGTTTGATACATTGATTTATTTCATTCCAATTCTATGCCTGTTTATCGGTGCATTCAGTGTTTTTCAGGAAAAAGAACAGAAAACCATGGTCATGCTTCTGACTAAAAAAGATAGCTTTCCATCATTCCTGCTAAAAAAATCGCTGGCACTTCATACCGTTTTCCTTCTGCCATTGGCTGGTTGGCTGTTTTTCTATCTCGCTCTTCTAAAATTCAGCTATAGAATTGATTTTACCGGCTACGGCATTTTTATTCTTTCGGTTTTCACTATTGCCATTATATTTATGCAACTTGGAGTTATGGCGGGAAGTATCAGCCGCAATAGGATGCAGATTATCGGGTTCGCAATCTTGATCTGGTTCTACTTCTTTTTCCTCCATGATTTCTTGCTGCTAACACTTTTGCCAAACGTTACACACGAAAACGTAAAGCTGTTTTCAGCAGCCTACTTTCTTAATCCAATCCAAGCAGTGCGGGTTTATCTGGAGACAGGGCTTGATGTGTATTCGTTCAACCATATGTCAAGGCTTCTGCAATCGTTTATGTGGACGAAACCGATCTATTTTTATCTGGGAAGTACAACATTCTGGCTGCTCGTTTCATTTCTTGGTGCCACAGTGTTTCACCGCAAGGAGGGTGGAGAATGATTTCAATCAAGAACCTGAGCCAAGCGTTTGGGAAAAAGACTGTCTTAAAAAATATTAACCTTGAAATCAATCAAAATGAGGTTTGCGCCCTTGTCGGCCGCAATGGCGCGGGTAAGTCGACACTATTAAACAGTTTGCTTGGGCTGCTTCCGGTTAGCGAAGGAAAGGTCCTGATCAATGGCAAAGAGGTAAACCGAATGAACATGGAATGGAAGAAATCCGTCTCCTACCTGCCGGAAAAATTCCTTCTCTATCCGTCACTGACTGGCGCCGAGAACATGGCCTTCTTTGCCGAGGCAATCAGCGGAAAAACGGATGCAGCGAAGGTAGAGGAAATGCTACGATCCGTAAGCCTGTGGGACGACAAAGACAAGCAGGTAAAAAATTACTCAAAAGGGATGCTTCAGCGGCTTGGGCTAGCTATTACTCTCTACCCTGATGCCGAATTGCTTATCCTTGATGAACCGACAAGCGGGATTGACCCAATTGGCCGGAAGGAAATTCTTGAAGTCATCAAATCTTTAAAGGGAAAAACGATTTTCCTCTCTTCTCATCATATCGATGAAATCAAACAGGTTTGCACACATGTCGCCTACCTGGAAGACGGGATAATGAAAAAATACAAAGTTGGAGAATTTTTGGAAAAGAAGAAGCTGGGGGGTCTGATTTAATGGCAATTAAACGTATCGGACTATTGATTTTTACCGGAATATTACTGCTAGCTGGCTGCTCAGGGAGCCCAGATTATAAAGTTGAAGTAAAAGAGCAAGTTTATTCCTTAAAAGATAAGCCGTCACCGATTGTAATTAGTGTCGAAGAGGACAACAAACCGGTGTCTGACTTGAAGATATCGGGCGAACTAAGGATGGTTGATATGGACCATGGGACAATGAAGGCTGACTTTACCGAGAGAGAAAAAGGGGTCTATCAGGCAGAGGCCAAGCTTCCAATGCCGGGTAAATACGAAATTGCGATGACCATCAAACTCGATGATGAAGAAACAGGAAAGGTCCTCGAGTTTGATGTGAAAAAGGCTGAGGGCGTTGCCTTAATAAACGGTGAATGGATTACAGATGAGGACATTGAGTTTTACGCATTCATCAATAAACTGCATACCGCCATCAACCGTGAACGGGACAAGGAAAAATATAGCGGAAAAGAGCTTGAAGAGGCGCTTGCCTACTGGGATGCTCAGGATAAGATCAATGATGACAAAAACCAGCTCCTCACCCAAATAATCAGGCTCCGCTCCGTAGCTATGCTCGCCAAGGAAAAAGGCCATAACGCAAGTCAAGAGGAAGTGGACAGGCAGCTTGATGACGTCAAAGAACAATACAACGAATTTGAAGTTGCACCTAAAATGATTGCTGAATACGGGGAAGAGCGGTTCTGGGCAAAGGAGCGCTCACAGTATGAAATGATCGTCCTGACTCAGAAGGTACAGCAGGATTTGATTGAAAAAGCAAAAAAGGAAAATCCAAAGGCGGGAGAACAGGAAATCCAATACATCGCCCAAAAGGAATATGAGGAACTGCTTGTTTCCCAGGTAAATTCTCTTGATATAGTCATACAATAACTTTTTTCTAAGGGTTAAAGAAGACGCAGAAAGGCAACGTCCGGATTTAGGGCGTTGCCTTTTTTAGAAGCCTTTTGAAGTTTCGATACGAACCGGACCAAAATAGTTCCGATAAAACTTTAGGCATTTTAACCGGAAAGACCTAGCCGAAAATCTTACGGGTATATGTTGTTATTTCTCTCAGTCTTTTGTTGGAGAAAAAATTAGTTTTTTTCCAATTGCTATGTGTATATAGGGATTTTCTGAGAAGTAGTTGGCGAGGCATCCTGCTTTCAGTATATTGTATACCAATGCCACTATTCCAAGCTCGATATAAACTTTGTCGAACCCCCCGCAGGAATATATTCAAATGCTACCATTTGCCCCGACCAAAGCTTCTAAAGGCTCTTTGCAAGGACCTTCCCTCTGTTTTCTTCTGATGGAGAAGAAAATTTGAAACGCACTTAAACTGTGTTCGCTTAGTCCCCTAACCCTCTTTCCTAAAGCTACACTATAAAAGCAAAGTAAAGTATGAATAAAAAACATAGCACATACATAATTGGATGAATTTCTTTATACCGCTTTTGTGCTACTAAACAAAGTGGATAAAGAATAAAACCAAATGCAAGACCTATTGCCACACTGGAGGTAAGGGGCATCATGATAATCGTTAAAAAGGATGGAATGACAATTTCCAGCTTGCTCCAGTCTATTTTTCTTATCTCCATTGCCATTAATGCTCCCACAATAATTAATGCAGGTGCTGTAACTTCCAAAGTAATAACGGCAAGAATTGGCGAGAAGAACAAAGCAATCGCAAAACAAGCAGCAATAATGACAGACGTAAAGCCCGTTCTTCCTCCGACAGCAATTCCGGCAGAAGATTCAACACTTGTAGCAGGTGTGGATGTTCCCAATATAGCCCCAATTGCACCAGCGGTAGAATCGGCAAGCAATGCTCTCCCTATATTCGGAACAGTATTCCCTTTCATCATTCCCGCTTGGCTGGTTAGTGCAATTCAAGCACCAGCCGTATCAAAAAAGGCAACAATTAAAAAAGTAAAGATAACTGCCATTAATTCAGGGGTGAAAATCTGATCCAATTGAGAAAACACGACACCAAATGTTGGTTCCATGCTTGGTATATCCCCAATAATGGTTGAAGGAACATTAATTAAACCGACAATCATTCCAACAATCGTGGTAATGATCATTCCATAAAAAATCCCTCCACTTATTCCACGTACTAACATAACAATCGTAATAACAAGGCCAAGAATAGCTAGCAGGGTCGTAGGTGAGGTTAAGTTTCCAATCGATACAAATGTATCGGGATTGGAAGTAATAATCCCTCCATTTTTCAACCCAATAAATGTGATGAAGAATCCAATTCCAGAAGCTATTGCATATTTTAAATTCAATGGAATGATATTAATAATCTTCTCTCGGATTTTCATTAAACTTAATAACATAAAAATGATCCCTGCAATAAATACACCAGTCAAAGTGACTTCCCACGGTATTCCCATCCCAATACAGACAGAAAAAGTGAAAAATGAATTCAATCCCATACTTGGTGCAATTGCGATTGGGTAGTTAGCAAGCAAACCAATAAGCAGTGTACCGATAATAGCAGTAAGAGCTGTTGCAGTAAATACAGCCCCACTATCCATCCCAGCCTGGCTTAGGATAAGCGGATTTACGACTAATATATAGGCGACCGATAGGAAGGTTGTCAGTCCTGCCAGTGTTTCCTACTTAAAGGACGTATTCCGTTCTGTAAATTTAAAAAAGTTTCTCATGTGGTAATCTCCTATTCTGATATAGTAAAGAATGAACGGGAATGATTTCGAGGTTAAGTTTACAGCCAACCCATTTTCTTATCCCCTTGATACTAAAAAAGCTTTGGCCACAGTTCAGCCAAAGTTTTTTTCTACAGAAAAGGAATATAAACCATCATTTATTTCCCATTCCTTGTAGACAAGCTATTTATGGTAGCTGGTAGAAACTTTCAAGCCGTATTCTTGAATTTATACAAGGTATAATTATTCTTTTTTAAAACAATAGGAGAATGATAACAAGTTAAATTAGAAACTTCAATATACTATTGTATGAATTAAATAAGTTTTGCCTGTAATTTCTGGGGAAAGTTGGATGAAGGAGCGAAAAAGCCGGAAAGGGAGTCTGAACAAAGAAATGTTCCTAATCGAAATTAATGCTCCAGCCTCCATTTCCACATCTATTTTTAACCAAAAACGAGACAGGACAAGGGCTTGGACAGAAAAAGACCCAAGAATCGAAAAGGTTTATTTTCACGAAAACCGGGTCGGAATGGGAGATATTTATTTTTGGTTAGATAAGTTTTGTCACATAACTCGCTGTGTCCAGAGTGTATGTGGCTACACATGGGGTGTTGGTGAGTTTTTATCGTTAAAATAACATCAGTCTATATTCAGAGTTCCTGTCCCCCCGAAGCATCTAATCATTGATGTACTGGGGACAGGAACTTCTATACTACAATAGGTCTCTTCTCAAATCCTCCGCGGATTTTGGAGACAGATAACCGGGTGCAACATCAAAAACAGTTTTTGCACCAGCTTGTCCTTCTTTATTTAAACGATAAGCTGCTCTTGCATATGCCACTAGTACACTAGCTGTAAATTCAGGATTACTCTCTAAGTTAAGGAAGTATTCAATAATTTGATTATTGTCTTTTCCTGTTTTTCCGCTTCGAATCACAAAACCGCCATGTGGTGATTTTGAGTGGTTTTCTTTTAATTCTTCTACTGTAATAAAGTTTACCTCTGTCTCATAGTCAGCAAAGTAGTTCGGCATTGTTTTAATATCGTGTTCAATTTTTGCTTGGTCATATCCTTCTTCTGCTACGACATAACAAACCCGTCGGTGTTTTTCAGCGGTAGATAATTGAGGATTCACACCACTTTTGACCTGCAGTATCGCTTCATCAATCGGTACTGTATACTGAACACCACCTGCTACACCCTCCACTCTGCGAATAGCGTCTGAATGTCCTTGGCTCAGTCCCTTCCCCCAGAAGGTGTAAGTTTCACCATTTGGTAAAATGGCTTCAGCCATTAAACGATTCAGTGAAAACACACCAGGATCCCAGCCAACAGAAATAATACTAGTCTTTCCACTTTCTTTAGCCGCTTGGTCGACTACACTAAAATATCCAGGAATCTTAGCATGTGTATCATAACTATCGATTGTGTTAAACATTCTAGCAAAATATGGACCTTGATCTGGAAGATCTGTTGCTGAGCCTCCACATAAAATCATCACATCAATTTTGTCCTTATATTCCTCTGCACTCGAAATAGGCAAAACCTCTACATTTGGTTCATTAATTGAAAGGTTTTCAGGTGCTCTTCTTGTAAAAATAGCCACAAGCTCCATATCTGAACATTGCTTGATTGCTTCAATCGTTCCTCTGCCAAGATTGCCATAGCCGACAATTCCTACTTTAATTTGATTACCCATACTCTTTCTCCATTTCTATCTTTTCTTTATTTTTCATTTTAGATTCACTATTTAAATATAATCTTCTTTACCTTAATTCATTTAAATATTCTTTTCAAATGTAGCGTCCTTAAATAGGATAAGTAATTCACCTGATTTTCGGAAAATAATTATTTTCTTTTGTATAACAAAAATAAACTCTTCTCAAAACACCCAGCTCAAATCCGTATTCCTCCGTTCAAGATTAAATCGATTTTCAATCGGACCCAATTTATACAAAAAGAATAAGACCCGGAAATCGGAAATGTTTATTTTTAGTGGTAAGTGTTTATTTTTAAGTTACCACTTTAATCTAATTTGTGTAACAAACTCAACACATGGGGTGCTGGTAAGTTATAAAAAACTTAACTACTCGAACACTATATCAATGATTACAATTATAGGAATCCAAATATTATTGATTATCTTAATGCTTATAAGTTGAATTTTTTGTCATATTGATTTTAACAAGTTTATCAATCTCGAAAATATACTTAATATTGTTTCCATGTTGTCATTTTTTAACAGGAGGTTGATAAATAATTAAGGTGGGATGATATTGAAATTGTTGAAAATAGGTTCCTTATCCATTTTATTAATTTTCTTTTTTAGTTCATTTGCAATCGCTTCCAATTCGCCTGGAACCACAAAGATTACATGGGATGATTTTTCTAGAGGGTTTACTGAGAAAAAGTGGTTTTATTTTGGTGCAGGTTCTTATATAGGGAACGATGGAACTGTTACTACCTCAAGCAAAGGCCTTGAAGTGGTTTCTAGCGGGACAAATCCAATTACCGGAGAACCGGCATTTACCAATACACTTGCGCAAGAACATTTAAATGGAGGCCTCTCAGGTGGAATTGATCATGTTAAATGGCTAGCCTATATGAACAATACCTCTTCAAAAGGATATCCCGGTTTTGATGCTGTCTCTGGAAAGGAGCTATCGTTCGAAACGTGGATTTCTGGGCAAACCTATGGAACTCAATTTCACCCTTTTGGTGATCAAGTAAAGGATCCCAATGATATTCGTTTAGCAAGTTTTGCTTTTAATACAATGGATATGGAATCCTTTATGGTATTTGACTTTTTCATCACTAATAATCAAATCTACGCCTTTTACGAGCGGCTTCCATTTGGCCGTGGTGAAAGTCTTGGAAATTATGCTGCATTTTCTTACAAAATCCCCATTGCAAAACGTAACCCTACGGATGTTCATTATTTAAGAATTTCTTATGACAAAGATAAAGGGACTGTTAAATGGTTTGTGAATAACTCGGAAGTGTTCAGTGTTGATAAAATTGGATATAAAATAGACCCGCAATATATGATTTTAGATCATGGCGGGGAAGAACAATTGGTTAAGCCCGATCAGTTAGTTGGGGGAATTGGGATGTTTACATTGCTTGATGCCTTTGATGACGGAAAGGGATTGGTTAAGCTGTCAACGGAAGAAAATTTCTACTACCATCCAATAACAGGCCAAACACCTCTTTCCTTTGTGGAAGAACAGAGCGCAGATTCGAGTCGATTATTTGGCCAAGGAGCCAGATTAAACGTGAAGCAGGTTAATGTTGTTTATAAGCAATCAAAATAAAGATATATAATAATAATGCTGCCCTTTTGATAATTGAATTCAAAACGGCAGCATTATTCATTTAACTGTAGGATTAGATTCTGAGAAAAAATGTGTTATGAGCGGCGACTTCCAACTCATGCATGATCTTTTAATAGCAGTTGTGTCACAGCTTCAACATGTGCCAAGTGTATGTGGCAACACATGAGGTGTTGGTGAAGTTTAAAGGCATTACAAGCTTAAAACATAGCATAATTATGACTAATGCTCACATATTTAGTCGTACAGATGAAGATAAACAAATTTGTTTTGACAGATGAAATATCTGGTGGCAACATGCGTGCTTATTAAGATGGAAAATATATTGAACAGTTAGAATATGCAATTACAAGAAGCTAGAAAAGTTACACGGCCTTTCTAGCTTTTAACATTTTAGTGTATGTACATCATGGTACTGGTGGGTTTATTTGGTGATTTCTTTGAAAACTTGGCTAAATTAGATACTATATTGTTAAAGATCGAAAGATATTGGAGGAATTAGAATGGAACTTACTGTTTATTTAGCAGGTCAAATTCATGATAATTGGAGAGAGGAAGTGGCACAAAAAGCTAAGGAAAAAAATCTCCCTCTCCTATTTGTTGCCCCGCAGACAAACCACGATCGTTCAGACAATATTGGCGAAGAGATTAGAGGAAAACAGCCGTCTAATCTTTATAAAGATGATGCTGCATCAGATATTAATAATTTCAGAACCCAAGTCTTAATGCAGAAAGCGGACATCGTCATTGCCTTATTTGGTGAAAAGTATAAACAATGGAATACAGCAATGGACGCAAGCATGGCCATTGCCATGAACAAGCCGACGATTATCATCCGGCCTGAATCATTGATTCATCCCCTAAAAGAGCTTTCAAACAAAGCAAATGTAACCGTCGAAACTGTCGATCAAGCAATAGAAGTCATCAGCTATATTTTTGATTAAAACAAAGTGCCTGTCACTTCCCGATTTCTGTCGAGAAATACGACGAGAAATGGTTAGTTACAGGCACTTTTTACAAATTTTTCATTGTCTATATTAATACCAACTGCGACACGCACTCCACGTGTGTTGAGTGAATGTGGCAACACAAAAGATGCTAGTGGGTTTTTCACAATGCCTTTTGAGAAAACGAAAGCTTACTAAGAAGCGATTATAATGGTCCTTTAGCCACTGCTATCTTCTTCTAACCAATATCCAGCCATTTCTTGATTTTAAGAGAATTCGTTGTCTTATGGTTAATATAAGAAAATTGTTGTGATGATAGCGCTACATAATCTCTGATAAAACCACCAGCACAACCTACTTGAATCCAATTGTTCATAAAGGACTCGAATGATTTTCCCAGCCTCCAGTTGTGAAATTCTTTATCAGTTGTTAAATAGATAACTTCCCCTATATTGTATTTTCGGTCTATTCCGAAGTAATTCCCCATCCCATCTCCGGAAAAGATAAATGAATTAGACCAAAAGTGTAATTCTTCATTTTCTTCATCAAGATACTCATGGTCAATTCTAATAGAGTTTAAATCGATTAGCTTATCGAGGTTCCATAGCCCTAAATCAAATAGGCCCCCATTCATTATCTTCATGTTCCTATATGGTTCGCCATGTGTTGCATAGATAGCAGGATCATCCAATATACATGCTGAATTTTCTTGTGTATTCCAATAAAATGTACATTGACGCGAATAATCTATTACTACCTTTTTAAAAGATTCAGGGAGTTCAAACCCAATAGTTCTTTCAATCTGCAGTACGTCACTTTCAGATCCAGGTTGATTAATAATAAGATCCCCTAAACCGCCTTTATTTTTAATGGAATTAAGTGTTGAGTGCAGAACTTCACTCCAATGAAAATAGTTGATAGTTTCTGGTTCATAGCTAAACTGTTCCGGCTCTGATTTTTTATTTTTAGGTATATATACCTCCCCTTCAAAGCGCACACCATTGAGGCAGCTCTTTAGGATCCTCTGGAATCTCCCCATTAAATTGCATATTTGCCTTTAGGAATTCTAATCCCTTTTCTGTGAGAGAGTATGTAGTTTGAATACGGCCCTTTAGGACAGAAATATAATTCTTTTTTAAAGCCATTTCAAGAAAATTTCTAAACTCTGATTCATTCAAATTATACGTTTTATGTGAAAAAGGCTCTTCCTCCAATATTTTTCTTAGCACACTAAATAGTAATCTCAGATTCAACACCTCTCTCTTGTATTTTTATTATAATTATTACATATTTTGGCTTTGGTGATATTCATAAAATAACATGAACCAAAGGTCCGGAAAGTGAAAAAGATTATTTTGTTCCGAAACTGCAAAAGGAAAAAAGGCAGACCCTGATAGGGAATGCCTTGGTATTCTCGTTCTATTTTTTTGAAACTTTTTTCTCACTGGGAGAAGTAATCGGAAGAGATTTTTATAACAGTTTTATACGGTTTTGGTTGAATTCACTTTAAAACCAGCTTCGTGACAGCTTCCACATGCGCCGTTTGCGGAAACATATCAACTGGCTGAATGTATTCCACATTATATTTACTGCTCAATGTCTGTATATCCCTTGCCAATGTGGATGGGTTACAGGACACATAGACAATTTTCTTTGGTTTTACCTTGAGCAAGGTTTGCAGCAGGCTTCCGTCTAGGCCGGTTCTCGGCGGATCGACGATGACGACGTCTGGGCGCCAGCCTTCTTTTGTCCACTTTGGCAGCCATTCCTCTGCTTTGCCTGTCACATAGGTGGAATGTTTTATGCCATGGCGGGCGGCGTTTTTCTTGGCGTCTTCGATGGATTCGGGGATGATGTCCATTCCCCTGATTTCGCGAGCCTGGCCGGCAACCCATAGTCCGATTGTGCCAACACCGCAATAGGCATCGACTACTCTTTCTACCCCAGTGAGTCCGGCCGCTGCTTTGACCTCATCATATAGCCTAATTGTCTGGACAGGATTCAACTGGAAGAAGGTCCTGGCTGACAATTCAAACTGCAAGTCCCCCAGCGTTTCCTGGATGAAATCACTGCCTGCAAGAGTGGCGGTTTCTTTTCCAAAAATCAATGACGTCCTTTCGCCGTTGATGTTCTGGACGATTGACTTAACACCTGGAAGCCGATTCGTGATTTCTCGGATTAATAATTCCTTTTTCGGAAGGTCGCGCTGAGTTGTAATTAGGACAACCTGCAGTTCATTCGACTGGATGCCAACACGAGTAACAATGGTTCGGACTATCCCTTTACGTGTTTTTTCATTATAGATAGGAATGTGAAGATCCTGGAGGATTTGCCTTACCTTCAAAGTAGCGTCGGTTGTCGCCCCATGCTGGACGGCACATTGCTCGATGTTGATGAGTTTGTGTGAATTCAGGCCATATAAACCTGCCAGCACCTTGCCTTTTTGGACTCCCACCTGAAAGCTGCTTTTATTTCTGTAGGCCCATGGATCTTCCATGCCGATCATTGGGCGGACATCTATTTCTTCAAGATTCAGCTTCGTGTGGCGTTCGAGTGACTGAAGGACAATGTCCCGTTTTTCAACAAGCTGCTGCTCATATTTGAGATGCTGAAGCTGGCAGCCTCCGCATTGTTCATACACAGGGCATGGCGGTGCGACCCGGTGCGGTGATTTTTTACGAATTTTTTTAATCCGCGCTTCTGCAAACTTCGGATTAATTTTCGTAGCCTCAACGACGACTTCTTCTCCTGGAAGCGCGCCGGGAACGAAGACTACCTGCCTTTTGAAATAGCCGACGCCCTCGCCATTGATGCCCAACCGCTTGATTGTAAGAGGGAATTCCTGCTTCTCTTTTATCTTAATTGCTTGGTCCTGTTTCATGATGCTCACTCTTTTCGTTCTACTATTTGGCAGACGAGAATTCCCGCTCTGCCGTTATTCGATACTTCTCCAAAGATATAGAGAGGCGTAGCTGAGGTAGGGTTCCCAGCCTGTTTTATATTTTTCCATTTCTTCAATGGTTGGTTTCTTTTCTAGGTTGTACAGTTTTTTCAGGGCGTTCTGGATTCCGATGTCGGCCATTGGGAAAAGGTTCTGGCGGCCGAGCCCGAATAAAAGGAAATTCTGTATTGTCCATGCGCCAATGCCACGGATTTTGATAAGCTTGTCAAAAATGGTCTGTTCATCCTCGTGCTTGAATTCTTCCAAATCCAGCCCGCCTTCAGTTACGGCTTTGGCAATATCAATTACGTATTCTGCTTTCCGGCCGCTAAACTGCAGCTCACGCAGTTCCTCGACCGTCAATGCAGCAACCGTTTCAGGGTCCGGATAGAACCAGGCTCCATCTTTTTCAAAACCGTACTTTTTCACAAATCTTTCCGTGAGCTTAATCGCAAACGCCATATTAAGCTGCTGATGGATAATGCATTTCAACAGGCAGCCAAACGGGTCAAAGTCGAGAATGAGTGGTGTACCGACATGCTCTTCAAAAATGATAGTGAGGTCAGTTTTTCCAAAATGATCATGAATATCCTTTAACGGGACCTCCCACTGGAATACTTCGCCAAGACGCTTGATAATCCGGTCTTTGTCACCGGATTCAGCTTCAATTAAGAAGCTTGGCTCCTCGGTCGTTCCAGTTGCTGTCACTTTTGCGGTAAAAGCTTCTCCATCCAATTTTATCGGTACCTTGATTGTCCTTTTTTCAAGGTCAAGCGCATTGAGCGGATCCATCGAAAGCCGGTCGAGGACTCGGTCAAAATTATAAGGGCCTTCTATTACAATCGTTTCCTGCCACACACTGGTTTCCCCTTTAGGTTAGTTTTCCCGTATTATAGCATGTTTTGCACCTTTGGCATAAAGTGATGGTGCCAATCTTTAGCGTTACTTCTCACCCCACTAAGGCTGATCAATTTTAAAGTGGAACCACAAGGAAAATTTTAAATTATCAATTGGGCTTTTCATACTGTTAATCCCCCCTATATTTTTTGTCATCTTAGAACCCTTAGTTGGGTTCTTCTTTGGGTAACAGGGTGGGCTGCACGTTAATGGGGGATAATGTAAGCAATAAAAAATTACCCTGAAGATTCAGGGCAATAGGGTTATTGTTTCTTTGGTGCAACTGGGATCCAGATTTCACTCCTATACCTCGGCGAACTTGTATCCTTACTTTCGTTCCAGAGGATTTCAGGACCTTCAATAAGCTCATAGTTCGAGGACGGAAGCCATTCGGAAAAAATTTTTCCCCACACAGTCTGCAACGTTTCAGGAAAAGGCCCCACCGCTTCAAAAACGGCCCATGTCATTGCCGGAACATCAAGCTGGGCAAGTTGCCCTGGGACGGTTTCGGTAGTCGCAACACCGATATAGTGGTCAAGCTCTCCTTTTTCCTCAAAGCGCCCCTCAGAAAAATTTACCGACGCACTAATCATGCCTGTTGGCTCTGTATTGGAAAGAATTTTTAGCTCGGTGATCAGCTCTGGTGTAAGACTGGCCCACATGGATGCGATTTCCGGATTTACCCCCTCGAAAACAATCGGGACTCTTTTTTTCAGACCGGCAATCCTAAACGGGGCTTTTTTAACAATCCTATAATTCATTTCGCTTCCTCCCTGAACGGTTAATTGAAAGAACATTCGCGGATAGGCTTTAAGCGGTCCGCTCCCATTTCGCACCTCTGATGGAGTGATACCATGCAATGCCTGGAAGGCTCTTGTAAAAGAATCTGGTGATTTATATCCATACTTGTTAGCAATATCAATAATCCTTTCATCATTTGCAGTGATCTCCGAAGCAGCTAGGCTGAGCCGGCGACGCCGGATATACTCGGCTAGCGGCACTCCTGCCAAGAAAGAAAATACCCGTTGGAAATGGTATTCCGAGCAAAGCGCGATTCTGGCAATCTTCTTTAAGTCAATCTCATTGGACAAATTGGCTTCAATATATGCAAGAGCTTCATTCAGCCTTTTTAAAGAATCCAAGAACACTCCTCCTTTCAAATTCAGAATAACAAATATCAGAATGATTCTCCCGACATTTCATGCACAAATTTGCAGTCTAACAGAATTCCAAGATGACTAGCAACACGTTCTTACTATAAACTTATAGTATATTTTGAAAAGAAATTTTCGAGCACAATGCCGATGAGGCTTTACAGCATTAAATTGAAATAGGAGGTCTGAAAATGCCTGTCTTAGTTGCCAGCATATTTTCAGCATTTATCGTTTTTTATACGGTTTATTCAATTGTAAAGGTATTGAGTA
Source organism: Bacillus sp. FJAT-18017 (assembly GCF_001278805.1). Lineage (GTDB taxonomy): Bacteria > Bacillota > Bacilli > Bacillales > Cytobacillaceae > Bacillus_D. The sequence continues at coordinate 4,963,202 of NZ_CP012602.1, forward strand.
TCGCATATGGAAGGAAAGAAATTTCGCTGCGGAAGTATGTTGCCGCTGCGCTTCTTTCATTCATAATTGGAGTGGCTGTCTCATCCCTTCTGCCTTTTGGGTATCAGAAGGTATTTGACTTAATCAGCCGAGGGGAGAGAGTAATGGAATGACCTATCACATTCGTGTCAGAGCAGGAGCATTGATTTTAGAAAATGATTCTATCCTTTAAATTGAATTTGATGATGAAAAGGGGATTCATTACAATCTTCCAGCTGGCGGAGTCGAACCCGGTGAATCAGTAATCGAAGCGGTCAGGCGGGAAGCGAAGGAAGAAGCTTCGGTTAATGTTGAGGTTGGCCCATTGGCGTTTGTGTATGAATATGCTCCGCACCTTAATAGGAATAGATACGGAGAATTGCATTCTTTAGGGTTGATGTTCGAGTGCAGAATCCAAGAAGGCTCGACTCCGATGATGCCCGCCCATCCTGACCCAAATCAGACTGGCGTAAAATGGGTTAAACTTTCGGAATTAGAGGATATTTTGCTTTATCCGAATATGATAAAGCTAATTATTGCTTATACAAAGAACAAGAGAAGTCTTGAGTTAATTGAGGAACATACCTTACCAGATTACTAACATACATCTCTTCATGTAGAAGGGCTCAAGGGTTAACCCCTTGAGCCCTTTCATTTACCTTGCATAAACATGCAATGAACCTTCATTGATGAAATCTCACCTTATTACATAACTAAAAAATAACAAGTTGGATCAACTTCATCCCCATCATACTCAATGGCTCCCTCAAGTACATCATACCGATTGGAGATTTAGGCATCCCACATTCTCTCAAAGTACGCACCCTTCCCAGTTAAGAGAATATTGCTTTGCGGAGCGGTAAATAATATCCTGGAGGTGATATTTTCATGGAAGAAAAGAATCTGAAGCTTACGTCTTCTGAAATAGGTTCATTGTGGGGAGAGTATGTTAACGGCACAATGACTGACGTGGTCAATAGGTACATGTTTTCGATTATTGAGGACGATCAGATAAAATCTGTTTTTGAAGATGCTATTAAAACCTTTGAAATTCAAAAGCAACAAATCGTAGCTTTTTTGGAGAATGAGGGTTTTCCAATTCCCATTGGATTTAATGAATCTGACCTCTATAAAGGGAAACAAAGATTGTTCACTGATATTTTCTGTCTAAATTACTTACATACCATGACCTTACATGGGTTGCTTGGGCATATCACAGCATTATCTGTTTCTGTTAGAAAAGATTTAAGGTACTTTTTTGATTCCTGCGATAACGACGCTAAGAGAATGTATCATCTAACGATTGAGTTATTACTGGAGAAAGGGAACTTTCAAAGAGATCCCTTATTTTATCCTCCCAATAACCCCGAATTTGTCACGAGCCAGGATTTAACCGATGGATTTTTCGGAAAAGGAAGAACCTTATCTGCTACTGAAATCATTAGCATTTCCTTTAATCTTAAAAAGAGTATAATGGCTAAAACACTTTCTATAGCATTTAGCCAAGTTGCACAGGAAAAAGAAGTCAGAAAGTTTTTGACCGATACTCAGGAAACGGCTAATGGGCAAATAAAGGCATTTTCTAAAATCATGCAGACAGATAACCTGCCAGTTCCAAAATCCTGGGAAACAGAAGTGACTGCTTCAACTGAATCACCTTTTTCCGACAAGTTAATGTTGTATCATATGGGTTTTTTATTTCAAGCTGCACAAGCCTACCATGGAGCAGGATTGGCATCATCCATGCGAACAGACCTTATTGCAGCTTATGAAGGCACCATTCTAAAAAATATTGCAGTCACCAAGAAGTGGTACAACTTAATGCTCAAATCCAAATGGTTAGAACAACCCCCTCTTGCTCCGAATAGGAAAGAACTTGCAAAAGAGATTTAAAAGAAACATAGTTTAAGGAATCCAAAGGTGAATAAGAAACAATTTGAACTTTTGATGTGGAGCATTGCCCTTCCGGGGTTTGGGCAGTTTTTAAACGGAAAATACTATAAAGGAACAGTGTTACTGTTATTGGAATTCTTGATTAATGTTCAAGCCAATTTTAATCAAATTATTATCCTAAGTTTTCACGGAGAAATTGGGAAGGCCATAAACCATACCGATTATCAGCGGCTGATGTTTTACCCATGTTTATACTTTTTCGCTATGTGGGATGCAGTGAAAGATGCAGGCGGAAGGAATGAACCTTATTCTTTTCTTCCATATGTATTTGCAGGATTTTAGTAACGGTTGGATTAATTTTTGCTTCGGACTTGAAGATATTTGGTGTATTATTAGGTCCTATGTGGCTTCCAACGTTATTTGTGATTCCTGGAATACTTATTGGATTACTACTAAAAAAATCCTTAAATAAGATTGCTTAAGACCCATCCTTTCGGCATGTAGAGGATGGGTTTTAAACTATGAATTACAATACCCCTGAAAAAGTAGTAGTAGCATACTGAGAAGGCTTATGCTCCTCTACATACATATCCTCTGCAACCATCCAGTCGTTGACCCATCTGTCCCTGGCAGCTTCCCCATCCCTTTCAAGGCCGCGCTGGAGTCGGATGTCCCGTGGGCTGTCGACCCATATAGTATAATCATAAAAGCTCGCCAGATCTTTCCGGGTGGAGTAAACTCCTTCAACAATGACAATTCCTCCTATCGGAACTTTATGCCACTCTGCAAGGATGTCTGTTTCCCAATCATATCGCTGATAGCTCCCCTCCTGGTTTTTGGAAAGTGGATCGAGTACCTGCTCTAGAACCCTACCCCAATCAATATCAGCGCCAATCGGCTTTTCTTTTGGGGGTAACTTGATGATTTGGGAAGACGACAAATAAAAGTCATCCATATGAACCACTGTAACGTTAGGTTTTGATTCTTTTAATTTATTGGCAAGTGTGCTCTTTCCTGCACCGCCGCAGCCATCAATGCCGATTAGTAATGTTGACTGTTTTCTCGGTATCGTCTCAATGGACTCAACCAGTTGTCCGAATGTCCGCATAAAAGCACTCCTTTTCTAAAAAAAGACTGAACTTTCTTATTCGTTCTACTAATTTAATCATAATATTGACCCCACTGAATTAACCAGTATTAATATATCTTTTATGAAAGCTGGACCATTTGCGTAGTTGGATGGAATTCGTCTAGGAAATTGCTTTAAGAATACAGATTTTGTTAATGTTATCAGTAGGTTAATTTGAAAGGATTTTTTTGTATATTGCTTCTAAAGAGCATTTTGCTTGGTTTTTCAGTTTCGGCACCAGTTGGCCCAATTGGCTTGCTTTGCATACAGCGCACTCTGGCGAGGGGAAAAGCGGCGGGGATAAGCACAGGGATGGGTGCAGTTACTGCAAATATGGTATAGCTAGCATCCCCGCGCTTGGCGTATCCGCTGTCTCGGCGTTTTTGCTTAACCAGCAGACGTTGCTGCGTTTAGTCGGAACTGCCTTCCTGTTCTATCTTGGTGTGAAGACCTTTTTTAAAAAGCCGGCTGGACAAGCAGCTAACCTCCCAGGAGAAACCCTTAAAAGTATGTATGCTTCGACATTTCTGCTGATGATAACGAACCCTGTCACAATCCTAAATTTCACTGCAATGTTTGCCGGACTTGGGATTGAGGAAAGCACAGAATCTCAAGGTATTGCCCTTTCATTGATTACAGGGGTGGCAATTGGAGCAGCAGCCTGGTGGGTGTTGTTAAGTGTTATGGTGAGTCGGTTCCGAAGGAGAATTACTCCGCATCTTGGATTGGTCAATAAGCTTGCCGGGTTGCTGATTATCATCCTTGGTATTGCCTCGTTTATTAATTAGGGCTTGATAATGGCAACAAAAGCCGGATTCCAGTACACTTGGAACCCGGCTTTTTTTACTTCTTTGCTTTATCTTTCGCCAAGTGATCAAGACTTTCAAACGAATAACCCTTGGCTTTCAAGTCCAAAATTACTTTCTCTAGCGCGTCTGCATTATCCTTCGATACTGAATGTAGCAGGATGACCGCACCAGGATGAATTTGCCTCATGATGTTATCGTATGCGTATTGCGCACCCCGTTGCTGATTAACGTTCCAATCAACGTATGCGAGTGACCAGAACACATGTGTATAACCAGCTTCCTTGCTAGCGGCAATCGACCTGTCACTAAATGTTCCACGCGGCGGGCGAACGTATTTCATTTTCTTTTTTCCCGTCAGTTCTTCATATGCAGCACGAACTTTTTCAAGCTCTCCCTTAATTTGAGCATCCGGGATTTTTGTGAAATCAGGATGTCCCCATGAATGGTTCCCAACAATATGGCCTTCCTCCACCATTCGCTCGATATATTCCGGCGCACTGTCAATGTAATGGCCTGTCACAAAAAATGCCGCCGGAACCTTATGCTTTTTTAAAACATCAAGAACCTGAGTAGTATAGCCGTTTTCATAGCCATTGTCGAAGGTCAGATAAATAACCTTTTTGTCGGGGCTGCCTTTGTAAAAAGCTCCGTTCTTTTCGAGGATGGTTTCATATTGCCAACCTGCATCTGCCGGAATTTCATTTTTCCCCCGCTTAAAACCCCAGCCGAAAGATGCACTAGAGGTTTCCCCATAGGCCATTCCCGGTATCAAGGCAAGCAGGAGGCAAATTATAATTAAAAGCATGTACAATTTTTTCATAATACGGATTCCTCCAAACCCAATTTTTCTTAGTGTTTGAATTCATCCCCGTTTGTAGTGATGGCAATATATGCTCTAAACTGTAATTCCTGTAAAGTTTATGTCGAAATGAACTATGAAAATGTTTCACGTGTTACATTTCCCGGGGAATTTCCCCAATCTTTTTAAAAAAAAGATACGGAACCATAAGGGATTCCGCATCTCTGCCATTTTATTTAAATACCGGCTCCTTGAACTGTGCCAATTTTTCTAAAGAAGATTTATCGACATCAGCGTGGAGGCTGTTCCCATGGGCATCCATGGTGACTACCGCTGTAAAGCCTTCAACCTTTAGGTGCCACATTGCTTCTGGAATACCGAATTGCATGAGGTCAACACCCTCAACAGACTTGATGCAGTCTGCATAATACTGAGCAGCTCCTCCGATTGCGTTCAAGTAAACTCCACCGTGTTCCTGCAATGCTGCAAGTGTTTTCGGGCCCATTCCGCCTTTTCCAATGACTGCTCGGATGCCAAAGCGTTTCATGATGTCCCCTTGATACGGCTCCTCGCGGATGCTGGTAGTCGGGCCGGCTGCCTTTACATGCCAGTTGCCTTCCGCGTCCTTCAGCATGACCGGACCACAGTGGTAAATAACCTGCCCGTTCAAATTAACAGGAGAGTCATTTTCTGATAAGTATTTATGAATGGCGTCACGCCCGGTATACATCATTCCGTTAATTTGGACAACGTCGCCAACCTTCAAGCCGCGAATCTGCTCTTCTGTAATTGGCGCCTGGAGAGTGATAACGTTTGGTGCTTCAACAGCTGCTGCTGATTCCGCAGCAGCAAGCTCATGCTCCTTGCTGAAGTCGATTTTTTCGCCTTCCTGGTACATCCAGTCGAGGATTTCACCTGTTTCAGGATGAACATTAACGCCAAGGCGTCGGAATGCCCAGCAGTTATAGGCTACAGAAACAAAGAAACTGGCGGGAATTCGGTTCATGACACCAATTTTACAGCCAAGCAGCGTTGTTTCGCCGCCAAAGCCCATTGTGCCGATTCCAAGCTTATTTGCATTTTCCACTACATATTCCTCAAGCTGGCGAAGCTCTTCAACTGGATTCACATCGTCATTGGAACGGAAAAGCTGTTCCTTCGCAAGGTCGTAACCTGATGAGCGGTCACCGCCAATGCCGACACCAATGAAACCAGCTGAACAGCCCTGTCCCTGTGCCTGATAGACGGAATGCATGATGCATTTGCGGATTCCGTCAAGATCGCGCCCGGCACGGCCAAGTCCTTCCAATTCACACGGAAGGCTGTACTGAATATTCTTATTTTCACAACCGCCACCCTTTAAGATAAGGCGGACATCAATATAATCTTTTTCCCATTGTTCAAACTTAATAACAGGCGTGCCGCCGCCGAGGTTGTCCCCACTGTTTTTGCCAGTTAAGGAATCAACTGAATTCGGACGCATTTTCCCATCCTTAGTTGCCAGTGCGAGCGCTTCGTGGATTGCAGCCTTAAGCTCAATTTGGTTGACACCCACAGGAGTTTTAATTTTAAAAGTAGGCAGACCTGTATCCTGGCAGATGGGTGAAACCTGCTTGTCAGCCATTTGAATATTGTTGGTGATTGTCGCGAGACTCATTGCTGAACGGGTGCCTGCGTTCTCTCTTTCAGCCGCAGCCTGAATTGCCCTGCGGACATCCTTCGGCAAGTTCGTCGATGTTTCTACAATCAGCTTGTACATGCTTTCCTGAAACTTTTCTATGTTCACTTGTCTGCTCCCCCTTGTTCCTGAACCAGTCTAGTATGAATTTTGAAACAATTCCATCCTAGTTCATTATACTCCTGAATTGTGGGGGATTAAAGTATTATTGACTATCTGTTGGGCAAGTGAAATAGAATCTGGAGCGTTCCGGAGTAGGAAGGGCAAGGCACCATATTAGACCTCTATATGTAGGCGATGGTTGCCATTATTGATTGTCTGGCGAACAGCTAAATAAGGAACCGGGAGCATGGTAAACTGTAGATTTTCCAATCCCGCTTGTATGGAGTTTGAGTGCTGACAAAAGCCTAAAGGCAGTTTTTATTGAGGGAATGTGTGCGAACGCCGCGAACTCGGAGACTGAGATAAACGGTTTTATGAGGAGAAAGTATGTATAGAGTGCCTGGATATGAGCATCTTTTGAAGTGGTGTTGCAAATAGGGCATTGCCAGTAACCATACTTTCTGGGCTGAGGGTGCTTGTATTCCAGTTCTTGGAGCTTCATCAATAGGTTAGGTGCGTGGCAAATTTTCTTCAGGGCTAGAGTAAGTCCTCCTTGAATAGTGAGGATAGTTCTAGGGTTGCTAAACACAACAACAGTCTCAATGGGGATTGGCGGAAGGTTATACGATTGAAGCCATTTTTGGAGTTGCTGTTGATGGAGGAAACCGTGTGAGAGAGGATTTTGCATGCCTTCGCTTTGCTCATTATAAGTCCGGATCATTTGATTAAAACCATCAAATTTTACTTCACCGGCAATGTTCTTGACTCCAACTATGAAGTGAACATTTTTGAAAGTTTTTTCGACCGTTTTCACACTTTTTCCACCCTGTACTAACTCTATTTCCCCCTCTTCCACACTTTTTTCACCCTCAATGAAGCATATTTCGAAACTATTCACCATTCAGTCACAATTGGAACCACATAAACATTACCGAGCGAATGGAAATTCTATTATCCGGTAATCCATCACTAAGCCTAAATAGAATTTGTACTCTATTACTTTTTGGCCTGATGTCGTGAAGAGTGAAATACTTATTGTGATCCAATTGATCAGTATAATAGTCCGTCTCGCACTCTCCTTTATACCCGGCACTTCTTTTTGCAATGTCTGCTTCTATCGTGGATTTGCTTGGATGCAGGTCCGGCAGCCTAGTTTTAGCAGGTGAACAGGTTTGCTTCTTGCTTTTAAGTTCATTCACTTATCATCTCCTTTGTGAAAAACTTCTTCTAAATTGGCTTGGTTCCTCTTGAGAAATAAAAACATTTTCTGAACAGATTTGTGTTCTAGGACACATTTCTAAATTTACAGGACAAACTCCATTCCACCCTGAAAACCCCCACCCAACAGCGCAACCCTCATTCTACGCTACAAAAACCCCCGCCAAATCTGGCGAGGCTGTCCAAGTTTATTTCCTATTCGCATATCTCCGTATATCAATCCCTCTTGCATCGCACCATTCACGTACTTCTTTGGTGATCACGAGTGGACATTGTTTCAATTCAACCAGGTTCCGAGCGCCAAGCATCGTACAAATAGTTTTGACTTGATCCTGCCATTGCTTCATTTCTTCAATTGTCCGCTCAATTCCTTCTTCCAGTACGATCCTCAGGACAGGACTCGCCACGCCAACCGCACTGGCTCCGAGCGACAAACACTTCACTGCATCCAGGGGATTTCGAATACCTCCAGAGGCAAATACCATCATACTGTCGACAAAGTCCTGAGCTTCCAATAAGGAAACTGGTGTTGTTTGTCCCCAATTTTCCAGGTAGACGTACTCCTGTTTTTCTCTTCGTTTGTTTTCGATTCCGATAAAATTAGTTCCACCCCGTCCACTGACATCCACATACATGATACCCATCTCACGCAAAAAACTAAGCGTTTCGCGGCTCATTCCGAACCCGACTTCTTTAACGATAACGGGTACGCCAACTCGGGAATTGATTTGTTCGATATTTTCTAGCCAGTTAGTAAAATCCCGTCCGCCTTCTGGCATAACAAGTTCCTGCGGAGCATTCAAGTGAATCTGAAGCGCATTGGCATCGAGCATTTCAACGGCTTTACGGGCCATATCAAGCGTAACATCCGCCCCAACATTAGCAAAAACAATGCCTTTAGGGTTAACCTTGCGGACGATTTCATACGTTTCCGCCAATTGGTCATTTTTTAAGCCCGCATGCTGGGAACCGACAGCCATTGCCATTCCAGTTGCTTTAGCTACTTCTGCAAGCACCTGGTTTATCGAGCCAGACCGGGCACTGCCACCAGTCATGGCATTAATGTAAAACGGTGTATCGAACTTAAATTCTGGAAACTCTACCTCCAAGTCCACATCCTTAACGCCGGTACGTGTAAGGGAATTATGAACAAAAAACAATTGGTCAAAATGCGAAGCCCGAGGGGGTTCATCTGACAGGGCAAGCCTAATGTGTTCATCTTTTCTCTTTTCTCGCTTTGCTTGTTCGTCTGTCATTTGCAACCCATCCCTTTTCGAAAATTGACCTACTGGTATTTATTTTTACCCATTAGCTTCTATTATGTCATAGTCTAAAGAAAAACCCCGCACGTTGCGGGGCTTATATGTCGCGGTTATTAAATTCGCGTACTTTCAATTCGATTTCATCAATAATTTCAAGCAGGCGGTCGATGTCGTCAACATCGGTCTCTTCTGGTTCGATGGCATCCAGCAAATCCATGAACATGTTCAGCCTCTGCTTAAGGAAAATTACTTGTGTATCCTTATCAGTTATATCTTTGCCCAAGTGGTTCGCTCCTTTCGTCTCGTTACCATCCTACAGAAATGGGAACGGTTCGTCCAGTTGTATTATTCCACTTTAGGCAAAAAATCAATCGCGGAAGCGGAGCCTTCCCTGCTCGAATCGGCTGCTCCATACATCTCATCGTTTTCATGGTCTAACTGAATTGCCTGGACATTACCGATAACATGCGGTTCCTCTCCAAATTCGAAGTTCATCGATTCAAGTTTTCCTTTTGCAACCATATCAATACCTTGCTCCCATGAAATAAGCTGGCCAGGGGCACAAAATATTCGTGGTTCCTCAATGGCATCTTTAAGGCTCATTCCAAAATCGACAATGTTTACAATTGTTTGGAACACCGAAGCAATAATTGTCGGACCACCGGGTGAACCTAGGGTCAATACTGGCTTACCATCCTTAAAAAGAATGGTTGGGGATTTGCAGCTCACCGGCCGTTTTCCCGGTCCAGGTTCATTGACTCCTCCTGGGAGCGGATCAAAGTCAGTCAGCTCATTGTTCAGGAAAAAGCCGTAACCAGGTACTATGATACCTGTCCCAAAAGGATGCTCTACCGTGGACGTACATGCAACAATGTTACCGAAAGCGTCGGCAACTGTAAAATGAGTTGTCTCGCTTTGCTCGGCGTCTGCTGGCTGCCTGACTACTGGTCGCCCTTCTTTCCCTTCATATTTCCACGGGTTTCCGAAATCAATATCTGGGTTACGAAATTCAAAGTTGATCTGGGCAAGCCGTTCGGCAAGGTAGCGTTCATCGGAAAGCCCTTTTAATGGAATATCGGTGCTTCGGGGATCTCCCATATAGGCAACTTTATCTGAAAAGGCTAACCGCATGATCTCAGCAAACAAGTAGTATTTTTCCCAGGATTTAAGGCCATAGGATTTCAAATCAAAGTTCTCTAACAGGCTTAAGATATAAAGCAGGCTCGGCCCCCCTGCTGTGGGCGGGCTTGCTGATGCAATATCATACCCACGGTAACTTCCCCGGACTGGCTCGTCCACGGTGTGCGTGTATTTTTTCAAGTCATCAAGAGTCATGAACCCTCCATGGTCCCGAATCGTGTTTACAATTGCCTCAGCAATTTCACCTTCATAAAATACTTCAACCCCTTCCTCCCCGATTAAGCGGAATGTTCTTGCGAGGTGGGGTTTCTTAAGAATATGTCCTTCCTCGAGGCCTTCTGAAAAATAAAGCTTCCTTGCCTCATTCCCTAGCCGGTAATTAAACTTGTCGAGCATATCCATATGGACCCAGTTCATCGGAATTCCTTCCTCGCAAGCTTGGGCGGCTGGTTCAACAAGTTCGGAAAGCGGCTTTGTTCCATATTCCTTTAGCGCCGCATCCATTGCTTTTAGTATTCCGGGTATCCCGACTGCAGTCGCGTGGGTCGAACGTTTCCGGAATTCAATAACCTCTCCGTTTTCATCGAGGAACATTTCAGGATGTGCAGCTGCTGGAGCTTCCGAGTGTCCGTCAAATATCTTTGTTGCCCCAGTATCTTTGTGGTAAACCATAAAGAATCCGGATCCTCCGATCCCTGTATTCGACGGTTCACCAACATTAAGGGCAAACTGGATGGCCACAGCTGCATCTATGGCATTCCCGCCATTTTTCAATATATCCGCGCCAATCTTGGTGGCAAGCGGGTGGGCGGTAGCGACCATCCCATATTTTCCTTTTGCTGTTTCTCTTTCTGGTAAACATCTATTAGAACGTGGCAATATGACTACCCCTTTCAAAAAACACTTATAAAGAACTAGTACCCGGGGGTGTTTTTCTTGAAACTGGACGAGTTTGACAGGGCCTTGTACTAATGAAAGTATTACCATCTAGAGAATGATTTTCAGTTCTTCAGACAGGATAATATTTGATTCATCCTGTGCGAAAATGTCCACATAGTTGATTAGAATAACCAATAAAGATTTCAGATTCAAACTTTCTTTTCCCATTAAAAAACCAGCGGAATATTTCCCGCTGGTTGTCTTCAATCAATTAATATTTCTTCTTCTCATCTTCATCATGGTAGGGAGTCTCTTGGCCGCCAGTTGTGTGTGTGCCATCTTCGTTGTTATAGCCAAGACCGCCTGAACCATCAGAGTTCGCATTGGCATCGCCGCCGACTACATCCCCAACGGAACCGGAGGTGTTACCCATTCCGTAGTCTGTAGTTGTGTCGCTATCCCCGTAGGAAGATCCGCTTGTTAAGTCTGAAGTTGTGCCAGCTTCAAAGCTTGAAGTAGGGCTTGTCCCAGTTAACGAGCCAGACGCTTCACCAAGGTATGTGCCAGTCGAACCTGCCATCGCAGTAGTTGATGTGCTGTTCAATGTCGTATCCGCTCCGCCTGTTGGAACAGCGCTCTTCAGCTCTGTCCCCGCCTCTGCTACTTTAGAGCCAATCGTTTTCACTTCACCTTTAACACCCATCACGGTGTTAATCGCATCCTTTGAAATATCTTTCACTTCGGAAACCTTGCCGAACAAATCGCCGTTCAGCCGATCATATAATGATTGTGCATCCGAAATGGCTTCCTTCAGAACATTGGATGCTTGTTGAAATTGGGACATCATTTGATCCTTTACTTCTGTCGGATTGCTTTTCACTTCAGTAAACATGCTCTTAGAAGAATCCTTCAGGTTTGTAGCCGTTTCCTTAAGGCTTGAGCGAGTTGAAGAGTCTAGCAGTGTGAGAACTCCTCCGATAACACCACCGATGACAATCCCCTTCAGCAGTTTGCTGTTCTTTTCATTTTCCGTATAGCTATAAGACTGGTTATAAGACTGATTCTGGTTCAGGTTCTCGCTCTGGTTTTGGTTTTGGTACTGATTTTCAAACTCGTTCATTGCAATTCCTCCTCAATCCTATTTAGTAAAGTTTAACCTGTTTGTGTATTTCCCGGATATGAGGCAAGCTAAACAACTTGTTTTTCATACTTTCCTTTTTCTGCAAGGGTAATTATTCCTATTTTTCGACAAATTCCTCACACTTTCCTAAGCCTGGTGAGCTTCTACGGGACTAAACGTCCATGAAGGATAGCGGTTAAAACTAACACCAATACTGCCTAACCCTAAATTTAATAGAAAAAAACAAAACCCCGCCGCGGCGGGATTTTTACTGGTTTATCTTGGGCGTTCGCTCGCTGCGAAACTGAAGGAAACGTAGTCCTGAATCGGGATCCATGCTCCAATTCCCTGGGAAGTAACATTTTTAACAACAATCGATTTCTTGTTTCCTTTTAGGACAAGATATACCTCGCCGTATGTTACCTTTCCTTTTTCGTTTATGGCTGGGGCATAAGCGTACAAGTAACCAAGACGTTTCCTAGGAATGTTGTAAATTTGATCTTTTTTCGTTCCTAGACCGACTACAGTCTCAAACGCGAGAGGAAGCTTTGATTTGCGGGAAGCTTTAATTAACATCATCTTCTTTACTTCGTCGGCGTTTGGAATTTTCGCTGTCAGGCCGCCCTTGATAACCTTCTGGGACTCCTGGACATAATGGATTTGGTACGGCTTTTCACCGCCGCGATTGTCGAAATAGTTCGTGTTAATTTTTTGGAATTCCCAATTTGGTGATGTTTCGGCTGATTCATAATTGAGTGGCCATTGGCCGAGATAAATGATTGCCTTATAACCCAGTGCAAATGGCGTGCTATTAATACTCGTTTCATTGAGCATCCGGATCAGGTTAGGATTCTCAATCTTCACCTTGGTCGTATCAATGAGCCGCTTGGCTAGCTCGCTTGGCTGAAGCAGTGGTTCATCCTGGTTCGGATTCGGGTACGTATTTTCTTTTGTGATATTCATAGCACCTTCTGGAATGACTGTTTTCGGCTGGCTTTTTTCAGCAGCAGCCGGCGAAATGAGCAAAAGTGCAAAAGTAACTGTAAGAATGAGCGCACCTAATTTTTTCACAAAAAAGAACTCCTTTCACAAAGTGCATTTGTTTGCCTTTAGTGTTTTCGGAGTTCGCTGATTTTATCCAAGTGGGTTGCCCATTTTTGGACATATAATTTTACCATATTTTTTTCTAATTTGTTCACGCGCTGGCAGCCATCAGTTTGTAAAAAATACGTTCAAAAATAGGATAGAAGAGATCAATGATCGGGCCAATCGCAAAGGTAACGATCAAAGTTCCTATCCCAATCGGGCCGCCTACAAGCAAGGCAAGCATTAACGCCAATAGTTCTGTGGCTGTTTTTGCGATTGTGATACTGATATTAAATCGGTTTTTGATTCCCATCATGAAATTATCGATAGGAAGCAACGGAAATTTTGCCTGCAAATATATAGCTGCACCAATACTAATAATGACCAACCCTGCAAGAAATCCAATCATTTTCACGGTTAATTTCTCAGGTGTCCATTCATTTAGAACAAATAGCAGCCAGACATCAATCATCGGGCCAACTGAGAACAGCAGAACAAAAGCAAGCAGCTCGGGCTTCTTTTTATGTAAAAACGCATTGACAACCATTAAAATAGCAGCAACAATCATAACCCAATTTCCTACAGTAAGCCCGAATGTCTCGGATAACCCGACATTCAGGGCATCCCACGCCCCCGCGCCAACATCAGCCACAATTGTCAGGGAAACCCCAAAGGTTAGAATAATAAGGCCAATAATAAAAAATGATGTCCTGTAGAAAAATGCCATAATTTACCCCTCAAAAATAATTGTCAGAATGTTTACAAAAATTAAGTAACAGTGTATACTTACATTATCTAATCAAAAGGAGGGCTGAATCAAATCGCTCTAAATACACATATGAAGGAGGCGGGAATCACTAATTTATGTTGACTGATATTGATTTTACCATATTAAGCATAAAGGTTGGTGATTGTTCCCAAATAAAAGCGACTTGATTAATACCAAAACAATGACATCCAAAAAATACTTAGCAAATAAATGACTCCTGGCCATATCCAAAGCCTGGAGTCATTTTCGTTTATGAGACCACTTTCAACCCGATTGCAGAGCAAATGACCAGAACTATACAGACAATCCTTCGCCACCCCTTTGATTCCCCGTATACGAGAACTCTCCACAAAAAGCCCGGGAGAACTGATTGACTGTTCTCCCGGGCTTTTATACCTCCGTAGCAAAGCAACTAATTCTATGCCGAGGCTCTTCTCTAGGATCAGGCCAACACTTGTTTGCGGAACTCCAGAAGATCTATTTTAAACATCTGGAAACTGACTATAGGAGGAAAAATCCTATACCCATAATGACATAAGCAGCAAGCAATGTTAAACCTTCAAACCAGTTTGATTCGCCGTCATTGGAGATGATGACCATCAGCAGGACGGAGGAAACCATCGCAACCAGCTCCGGCAGTGTGAAGACGAGCGGCATTGCTTCAGCAAACAACAGGGAAATAAGGACAAGTACAGGAGCGACAAACATCGCAATCTGCAAGGTTGAGCCAATAGCAATTTCAACTGCTATGTCCATTTTATTTTTATAGGCAAAGATAATTGCCGATGCGTGCTCGGCCGCATTACCGACAATGGCAACAATAATGACCCCGATGAACAGTTCGGTCCAGCCGAATGAATGGGCAACCGCCTCGAACGTATGGACAAGATTTTCCGACACATAGGCAACCGCAATAGTTGCAAGGGCGAGGACAAGGATTGCTTTCCCTTTGCTCCATTCCGGTTCCTCATGGCTATGTTCCCCGTTATTTTCACTCTGATAAACCCCGCGGTGAGTAACAAGCTTGAAAAATAGTGCCGCAAGATAAAGTGCAATTAAGATAATAGAAATTCCGATACTTAATGAAATTGTTTTACTTTCACTCATTCCCATTGAAAAAACTTCAGGAATAACAAACGCAACTACAACCGCAAACATAAGCAGCCCCGAGTTGTGGCGTGCATCATGAACGTTGAAAACCTGGCGCTTGAACTTTACTCCACCAATGAAAAAGGACAATCCAGCGACAAGCAGCAGGTTCCCAAGTACCGAACCGGTGAGTGATGCAAGCACAACGCCTGTCAGACCGGCCTTTAATGCGAAAATTGAAATGATCAGCTCGACCGCGTTCCCAAAGGTTGCGTTCAATAGGCCGCCAATCCTCGGACCCGCAATGACTGCAAGGCTCTCAGTCGCGCGCCCCATGAAGCTAGCGAGCGCGACAATCGTTAAACAGTAAATGACAAATAATAGCGTACTTGGCCAGTGCATAAGGCTCCCAATTACAGACAGCGGAACGCCGACAAAGGTAAGAATCATAAAAATTTTATTAGCCACATAGTTCCCTCACAATCTCTATCTAAATATCTTCCACATAACTTTACCCGTGTTTTTGTCATTTATTCCCGTTACGCGAGATGGATTTAAGACGATAGTAATTCGAAGGTTTCCTTGATTGTGATACTGCCGGCGACTGACTGAGCCATCGGGCAGTTTTTTGCAGCAACATCAATTGCCTTTTGAATCTGTGTTTCGTCAAGCTGCCGGCCCCTAATTATATAATGGATGTGAATACGCTCAATTTTGCCAGTCCCGCCATCCGCTCGGTCAACCTCAGCTTGGATTTTTATATCCTCAATATCAATGCGTTTCTTTGTTAAAATTTTTCTCAGTACTCCGCCGCTGCAGACCGCAATTGAGGCAACCATCAATTGGTATGGCCTGTGCCCGGCACCGTCCTTGCCAGAGACATCAAGGCGTCCATAAGGCAAATCCCCATAAAAGCCTTCTTCCTTCATAAAGAACTCCACTTTACCACCCACTTCCTCTTTTGGTTTTTTTACTGTATAGAGAATACCGTAATTATTAATTTTAGAAAAGATTATTTTGTATATTGATTTTAAGGGGATTTCGAGAATCAGAGAAAGCAGTGCCAAAAAGGTATCATTAGAAATATCCTATATGACGTTTAAACAAACTGCACTCGCCAAAAGGTAACATAGAGCCTTCCTACATAACGTTTCATCAGGCAATAATTCCTTCCATATACTATCTTCCTGCTTGCAAAACTACCCTCCAAAAGATACCATCAACATGAAATCTTTCAGCAATCGGGGTCTTAACATTATGAAAAAAACACCTGGAGGACATTTTTGGATTCTGGTCAGTACCATAGGCATTTCCGGGCTTTCGCAGGGGATGCTGCTACCACTTGTGGCAATTATTTTAGAAAAAGACGGCTTTTCGTCCTTATCAAACGGAATCAACGCAACTGCACTTTATATTGCGATTTTACTTGCCTCACCGTTTATGGAAGGACCGCTTAGAAGGTTCGGATATAAACCTATCATGCTTGCCGGGGGGCTTAGCGTGGCGGTTGCACTTGCGCTGTTCCCCGCCTGGAAAAGCTTCTGGTTCTGGTTTTTCCTAAGGTTCTTAATTGGAATTGGCGACCACTTCCTTCACTTTAGTGCCCAAACCTGGATTACTGCGGCATCCCCGGAGAATCGCCGCGGCCGGAATGTGTCGTTGTACGGATTATTTTTTGGAATCGGATTTGCGGCCGGTCCGCTCATGACCCGGCTGGTTACTATCAACGAAGCACTCCCGTTCATGATATCTTCGGCACTTTCGTTACTCTCCTGGCTGTTTGTGTGGCTTCTGCGAAATGATTTTCCAGATTCAGACGGAACTGTAGGCAGCTCCTACAAGAGTTCCTTCTCACGCTTCAGCAAGGTGCTGAAAATTGCCTGGGTGTCATTATTGCCACCACTAGGATATGGTTTCCTAGAAGCTTCACTGAATGGCAACTTTCCAGTTCTGGCGCTCCGGAATGGGCTCGATGTGTCGGCTGTTTCAATTATCCTGCCAGCATTCTCAATTGGCGGTATTCTCTTTCAATTTCCGCTTGGGGTGATGAGTGACAAGTACGGACGACGAAATGTCCTGATGGGGATCATGCTGACCGGGTTCTTCTGTTTTATCGGGGCTGGTATATTTTATGATTCAGCCATCGGCCTTTTGATAACATTCTTCCTTGCCGGAATGGCAGTCGGAACTACCTTCTCTCTCGGGATTAGTTATATGGCCGACTTGCTTCCAAGGCAGCTTCTACCGGCGGGGAACCTGATGTGCGGAATATTTTTTAGCCTCGGCAGTGTCAGCGGCCCATTTTTTGGCGGCCTCGCCATCCAATTTACTGAGGGCGGCAGTTTCTTCTATTTGATAAGTTTTATTTTGTTGATGATTTTTTTGGCACTGGCTGTTTTCAAACAACCTTCACTAGCAAAAGGTTAATTTTATTTTTTATGAATATATATAGAAAGAGAATAATATTTCGTTCTTATAGCTTCCCAAAAAATAATTCCTATGATAGAATAATTCTAAATAAGAAACCAAATGCTTTATGCTGCTATTCAGTCCTGAATAGCGGCATTCGTCTTTTTATAGGCTTAATGAGGTTGAATATTATTCTCAATTAGGGAGGCGTAATCGAAAATGGAAGCACGTGTACAGGTTAATGCTAATGGCGAACCACAACCAAGCCTTTTTGAAAAAATGGCAGTCCATGCAGAATTGATTTGCGCTGCAGTAAGCGGAATTCTGATTTTAGCAGGCTGGCTCCTCGATGGATCTGCAAGTGTCGCAGCATATCTTGCAGCGTTTGTTATTGGAGGCTACTTCAAGGCTAAGGAAGGCATTGAAGAAACAATCAAAAACAAAGAATTAAATGTTGAAATGCTTATGGTGTTCGCGGCAATCGGCTCGGCAATCATTGGCTACTGGGCAGAAGGAGCGATCCTGATTTTCATCTTCGCCGTTAGTGGCGCTCTTGAAACCTACACCATGAATAAAAGCCATAAGGAAATTTCGGCTTTGATGGATCTTCAGCCTGAAGAAGCACTGCTTGTGACAAACGGGATAGAACGCAGAGTCCCTGTTTCCACGCTAAAAGTTGGCGATGCAATTCTCGTCAAGCCTGGAGAACGCGTACCTGCTGATGGAATCATTCAAAAAGGTGAATCAAGCATTGACCAGGCCGCGATTACTGGAGAATCAATTCCCGTTGAAAAAGGGCTTCGGGACGAAGTGTTTGCGGGAACAGTCAACTTATCTGGAGCAATTACAGTTGAAGTATCTAAAGCGAGTACGGATACACTTTTTTCAAAAATCATCGAGCTTGTCCAAAACGCTCAGAGTGAAAAATCCCCTTCCCAATTGTTCATAGAAAAATTTGAAGGCAGCTATGTAAAAATCGTGCTTATTGCTGTCGGATTAATGATGATTCTGCCGCACTATCTGCTCGGCTGGGGCTGGCAGGAAACGTTCTACCGCGCGATGGTCCTGCTTGTTGTCGCTTCCCCATGTGCTCTGGTTGCTTCAATTATGCCAGCAACCCTGTCGGCAATTTCCAACGGGGCCCGAAACGGAATCCTTGTTAAAGGCGGCGTTCACCTTGAGAACCTGGCCAACCTAGATGCAATCGCTTTTGATAAAACCGGAACATTGACGAAGGGCAAGCCGGAAGTAACCGAATTTCTTGCAGCGGAAGGCTATTCACGGGAGGACCTTCTCTGGAAACTTGCATCGATTGAAAATCAATCCAACCATCCGCTCGCCCGGGCAATTGTTTCTTTTTCAAAAAATGAAATTTCCAAACCTTTGGTAGAACCCGATAAAATGGAAGACCAGCCAGGCTGGGGGATACTTGCTGAATTCCAAGGTGAAGCTTGGAAAATCGGAAAGGCTAGCTTTATTGGCAAAGAAGCGGCGGCTGTTTTTGCTGGAAATGCTGCCAGCCAGCATGCTGTGGCAGGGAACACACTTGTGTTCATCTCGATTGACGGTGTTCCAGCCGGGATGCTTGCGCTGAAGGATGTAGTCCGCGACAGGACGAAGGCTGCAATCGCTAAGCTTGAAGCTGAAGGCGTCCACACAGTCATGCTCACCGGCGACAGTGAAACGACTGCAAAGGCGATTGCCGGTGAAAGCGGCGTAGACGAGTACTTTGCAGAATGCCTGCCGGAGGAAAAGGTCGACCGCCTAAAGGGCTTGATGGGCCGCTATCAGACGGTTGCCATGGTTGGCGATGGAATTAACGACGCACCAGCGCTTGCAACGGCGAATGTTGGAATTGCGATGGGCGAAGGCACCGATGTCGCGCTTGAAACTGCCGATGTTATTCTTATGAAAAATGACTTGCCGAAGATAGCCGAAGCAATTCGTCTGTCGCGCCGTATGAACCGGATCATCAAGCAGAACATTGTTTTCTCCATTCTGGTCATCATGGTACTCATATCCTCAAACTTCCTGCAGCTCCTCGATTTGCCCTATGGCGTAATCGGGCATGAAGGAAGTACGATTTTGGTTATCTTAAATAGCCTAAGGTTGTTAAGATCGTAGAAAAAGGCATTCGCCACGGCGGCGAATGCCTTTTCTATTTCATATACTTTTCCATGTCATTAGATAGAATTGATGTGTCCCACGGCGACCAAAAATATGTTTTTCCGTCATAGGCCATACCATACTTATAAGCGATTGGTTCGCCTGTATACAAAACGATATCATAATAAGTTGGATCGCCATTTTGTGTATTTGGCGAGAAAGAGGAGTTCGTTTCGCTTGTCAGTAAAAGCTTCATGAAGGCTGCAACTTCTTCCTTGCTTTCGATTTCATTAACGAGCGAGTTTCCTTGAGCCGTATAGGACTGATAAATTTGGATCCTATTTACCTTATCAATCGGCATATCTTTAAAATGCCACTTATACTCTTCATCCTCACTCCTTGCATAGTAAACGCGATAACCGTTTATTGCCCCTTCATCTTTTACCGCAAGGAAACCTGGCAGCCCTTTAATCTCGTAGAGTGCCGTTCCTTTTTCATGAAATGCCGCGTCCCCATCTTTGATTCGATAGTTTGAGTCTGATACATTGTCGGCGACCTTGAAGTTCACTTCGCCGATTTTTTTGCCAATGAAGGATTCGTTGGCAAGGACGCCTTCCAGGATGCCATCGTATTCAACTCCATCCCATTTGATAAAATCCACCCAGTCGATCTCGACATGTGTTTGCTGAAACGGATTAGACTGACAGCCCGCCAGCACAATTACAAGCAAAAGAATATACCACTTCTTCATCCATATCGTCCCCCTTTAAAGAGTAGACGGGATGCGCGTTCAACTTATTGCAAAAAACTTTTGGCAGAGTGAAAACCGTGCCTAACTTGCATCAAAAAGGCCCGACCTTTGATGGCCGGACCTGGTGTGACTGGAATTCATTTGCCTTTTTTCAAAAAAAGAAGTTAGCAGTTTTTGTCCTGTTTGGATTTTTCGGCATAGAAGGCGTTAATTTCGCCGCCGAGGAGGATGATGAATGCTGACAGATAGAGCCAGATCATCAGGATGATCATTCCCCCGATGCTTCCGTAGGTGGATGTGTAGTTGCCAAAGTTGCTGACGTAGAATGAAAACCCGAGAGACGTGATGATCCAGCCGACGGTAGCAAAAATGGCTCCAGGTATGGCTGATTTACATTTCATTTTCAGGTTAGGTGCCACCCAGTAGAGGATGGTGAAAATACCGAAAAGAATGAGTGGTGTCAGCGCCCAGCGGAGAAGATTCCAGATGACTATAAATGCTCCATCCAGCCCAAGGAACGAGAACAGGAATTCCCCGATTTCTTTCCCGAACACCGGGAGTACAAGTGCAATAATAAAGACAAATACCATGCCAAATGTGAACAGGATGGACATCCCGCGTGCCACGATAAACGATCGGGTTTCGTCGACATTATAGGCTGTGTTGAAGGCGCGAACGAGCGCATTGATCCCGTTTGAGGCTGACCAGATGGTACCGATGACACCGAGGGACAACAGACCGCCGCTCCTGTTTTCCATGATGCTAGTCAGGTTTTTTTCGATTAGCGCAAATGCTTCTGGAGGTGCAAAGTCCTGGATAGCCCCTAGAATATCCCGCTGTGGGATTGGCAGGTAAGGCATAAGCGTTAATAGGAAAATGAGCAGTGGGAACAGCGATAGCAGGAAGTAGTAAGCCAATTGAGCGGATAGGCCCGGCAAATCATCCTCTTTTATTCGGTGCAGCAGCTGCTTAAAGATGTTCTTGCTGAACAACCCACGGATATTTTCGATTTTTTCTTCTTTTTTCGCTGTTGGGGCCGGGTTATGAGCCAACAGTATCAGCTTCCTTCAGGACCACTTCGCTCAAGATAGGGTCTTTGCCATCCGCGCCTGAGATACCGCCGCCTGGCATAGCTGAAACAGTTTCGCGGTCGTCTTCGTTCTTGGCAAAGGCGCCTTTTGTTTCTTTCAGGATTCCAACTAGCTGCGGGGTTGTTTCGCGCAGTTCGTCAACTTTCCCTGCGATATAGGTAATATCATCATTCATTTGTTCAACGGTGCTCTGGATTTTCTTTGCTGCATCACGGATGGTGTCAGTGATTTCACGTGGATGTTTAACAGCATAGGCCATATTGTCAGAAGCTTTCTTGGCACCGTCGATTACGGCAGTGCGTGTCTCCTTATTGAGCAGGCTGACTGCCGCACCTGCAAGTGCCCCCCACATCATTGACTTCCAAAACTTGCTAGTTCCTGCCATTAGAATCTCTCCTTCTTC
Source organism: Bacillus sp. FJAT-18017 (assembly GCF_001278805.1). Classification (GTDB taxonomy): domain Bacteria; phylum Bacillota; class Bacilli; order Bacillales; family Cytobacillaceae; genus Bacillus_D. The sequence continues at coordinate 4,984,953 of NZ_CP012602.1, forward strand.
TATACAATTTGCTTAATAATAGATAGGTTTAGTATTCCCTGATTCTTGCTTGTATCCTTCCCGCTTTCAAGTTTGGGCAAACATGCCTGGGTGCGGGTTGCTGTTGACAATTCGCCATCCTCATGGAAAGATGGAACTACGAATTTCAGGAAGGGTGACGAGGATGGATTTATCAAAAAAATCTGCCGAGAATGTTGACTATATGATTGAGAAAATTAAGGACAAGTTGAAAGTGATGAATCTGGGGGCAATCAAGTCCTCCCATTTCGATGAAAATATGTATGAAGAACTGACGGAAATCTATGAAATGGTTATGCGGAAAAACAACTTCTCGACAAGCGAAATGCAGGCGCTAGCCGAAGAGCTCGGCAACCTGCGAAAGCAATAATTTTAAGTAGTATTAGATCCAACGAACAGGCATTGGCCTGTTCGTTTTTTATTGGCATTCAAGTTACTAGGGACGCCAAGCTCTTGAAATTGGTGTAAAACTTAGCGACCGAGTAAGGGATGATGCTGTGTAAAACTTAGCTACCGAGTAAGGGATGATGCTGTGTAAAACTTAGCTACCGAGTAAGGGCTTTAGGAGGCAATTCGGGACAGCTGGATCCATAAGATTGTCCTCGCTGAAACCTTTCGAGGACATTTGGAGTTTTGCTCCGTATCGAAATGTACTTGGAGTACCACTTCTTGGGAACCTCGCAGCGAACCGACACTAACAAAATGTCGCAGAAAACAGGTTTATTAGAAAACTAGATCCTAATGTACCAAGCTTATTCTTCGTCCTGGCTGGTCAGAATAACTGGGCCGTCCTTTGTAATTGCGATAGTGTGCTCGTATTGAGCTGAGTAGGTTCCGTCAACAGTTCGTGCCGTCCAGCCGTTCGGATCCATCTTTGTTGGCCATGTCCCGATGTTGACCATCGGTTCGATTGTGAAGACCATTCCTTCCTTTATGCGGGCTCCTTTACCCGGAAGACCGTAATGGGGGACGTCCGGTTTTTCATGAATGACTGAGCCAATTCCATGGCCAATGAATTCACGCACGACTGCTAGGCCTTCGCCTTCAACGTATGTCTGGATGGCGTGTCCAATGTCGCCGATCCGCGCTCCTGGCACAGCCACTTCAATTCCTTTATATAATGCCTGTTTGGTGACGTCAAGCAGATGGCCTGTCTCTTCGCTTACCTCGCCTACCGCATAGGTCCAGGCCGAGTCGGCAAGTGCCCCGTTCAGGTTTACAACCATATCAACGGTGACAATATCGCCTTCTATTAGCGGCTCCTTACGCGGGAAACCATGGCAGACCTCATCATTTATGCTTGCACAGGTGGCGAATTCATACCCCTTATAACCCTTCTGTTCGGGCGTAGCTCTGTGCTTTTTTAAAAACTGCTCTGCAAACTGGTCAATCTCCCAGGTTGTGATTCCCGGCTTAATTAATTTTGCTATTTCACGGTGGCAGGCCGCGAGCACCTTGCCAGCCTCCTTCATTTTGTCTATTTCCCGTGCCGATTTTAAAACAATCATGCTATTCCCGCCTTTACGAAGTTCAGTTCATACTTACTATATGTTTCTTAGTAGGCAATGCTTCCATTCTTTATAGTAGCCTTCTTTACCAAAAAATTAAAGCATAGCCTGCCCGTCGATAAACATACCAGCACGAGAATCCAAATCTATAGAAAAAACAGTGCCACTCCGGACACGGAATGGCACAATTTTAATTAGGGGTCTGACCCCTCCTGTATATACTAGCTAAGCAATTTGCAGGATTCACGGGTGAAGGCAGGGATATCGTCTGGGGTGCGACTGGTAACTAGCTGATTTCCGCAGACGACGACTTCTTCATCTTTGTAGTTGGCTCCAGCATTTTCGAGGTCGACTTTAATTGATTTGTATCCAGTGACGGTTCGTCCATTTAGCGCTTTGGCATTTATTAATAGCTGTGGTCCATGGCAGATTGCAAACACTGGCTTTTTTTCATCCATAAATGTTTTTGTAAACTCGACGAACCGGTCATCCGCGCGAAGAATGTCTGGTGAAAATCCTCCCGGCAGGAACAATGCGTCATAATCAGTTGGATTTACCTCGTCAATGCTATAATCAATGGTTGTTGTTGCTTCGCCCTGTTTGCCTTTTACTTCCTTTCCCTTTTCAGTCCCGATGCTCAATACCTCATGTCCTGCCTCAACATATGCTTTTGCTGGTTCTGTGTACTCGGAATCCTCGAACATGTCTGTAATTAGGCATGCAATTTTCTTTGCCAATTTCAACAGCTCCTTTTTCAGTTATCGTAGATTCCATTCCCGTCGGTTCGGGAGACAAAACGTCAAGTTCCTTATTTCCCAAGGTGGATATTCTGGATAAAGTACAGTTTGTATGGTACTTTTAAGGTCAATTTGTTATCATGAAATAAAGATATAAATCAAGGTGTGTGAACGTCTATGATTGGTGATCGTGTAAAGAAGATTCGAATGAAAAAAAAGATGTCGCTTTCAGAGCTTGCGGAGCAGGCAGGTGTTGCGAAGTCGTATATCAGTTCGCTGGAGCGGAATTTGCAGCGGAATCCTTCTATTCAATTCCTTGAGAAGATTTCAGCTGTTTTGGACGTTTCTGTCGATCAGTTGATTCATGAGTCTCCCACAAACGGTGGGGATGATCTTGACCGTGATTGGCTGAAGCTGGTAAAAGAGGCAATGGACTCCGGGGTTTCCAAGGAGCAGTTCCGGGAGTTTCTCGAGTTTAATAGATGGAGAATTAAGCAGGGGAATGACGGCTCGAATAAGCCCTGAGTTTAGCAGCTATCCAATAAATAAAACAAAATCCAATGGGTTGTCCCTCATTGGATTTTTTCCGTCTTAATAATTTTATTTTGCTACCGCCTGCAGCATTTGATTTTCATGCTTGTTTAAAAAATCCCTCACCAAATCTTTACTCAGTCCAATCTCTCTTGCTTCCATGATAAGAGCCATCCATTCCTGATCCAAGTTCTCTAAACCTCTTTCAGCAATTGCCACTGTCTTCACCCCTAAAATACATTCGTATTCCAGGCAGCTCAGCCGTCATCGCACCGGAATTCTCCCGCATTAGACCTGAAGCTTTGCGTCCCACCTTTTCAAGCGGTTTGCCTTTTTCTGTTCGTACTTAAGCAGTCAAGGCTGTCTGTTTCTATTACCACGGACGCATACTTAAGTAGTAGCTCTAGGCACTATTATAAATAGTTCTTTAGTAGTAAGGTGTTGTTTTTTGTCTGTAAAACAGCAAAAAATCCCACAATCTTTTTCCAATTCTATGCAAAAATCGCCAATTAATTTCCAAACCATTCTGTGTTTTGGTGGTACTTGCAACTTACTGCCAAACAAGCCGAGAAATTTGCGTTTTATTTGTCATCAATTTGTTGAAAATCCTCACTAAATGGGAGAAGTGACCTTGCAGGTATATTGGTGGAAAGGACATGGGTGTCAAAAGGTGAGTAAGTAAATATTTAATAATAAAGTAGTTGGGGACTTAACCGCAAAAACGCAATTTCACCCTTCCGCCTTTATACTACTCCCTTTTGCCCTATGTCCAATTATTGGCGGGAGGAGAATAACCATATTAAATACCTATTTTAATTAGTAGTTAGAAAATTTAGAATTATCGTTTGATTTCAACCAGCTCAATGAATATAATATAAACAACATAATAAAAGTGTTAATCGAATTATGTGGAGGAGGGTTTGACTTGACGCTCATTCATATATTAAATTATACGATTCCAATCGCATTTATGATTTTTTTCGGATTTTGGCTCGATCGGTTATTGAAGCCAAAATCAGTCCCCTTGGAAGCAAGTATTGCCGTGGAATCGGTAGAACAAATGGATCATGGACTGCCAGCTAAGAACGATGTTTAACATAATAAAATCTCAAAAGGACCAGCCTGGTTTTGGCCGGTCCCTCTCTTTATAGTCAGGTCAATTTTTTCATAACCTTTTCTGTGTAGTTTTTAAACATTGAAGAATTCGTCTTACCGCCGCGTTTTGACATAACACTGTTAAACCGGAGCATTTTCTGATTCAGTTTTTTTTGTAAAGCAGCTCGCTCATCATCGTCAGTGCAACGAGCAATCAATCCTTCAATAGTGGCCATTTCCCGGCGCAGCGTTGATTCCTCTGCTGTATAGCCAGCATTCTTCATCATGCGATATGCCACTCTGAGCTCTTCCGGTACCCCTGACAGGTCATCGTTTGGCAGCGGCTTGCCATAACCAGGCAAATTTTCAAACTCGCCTTTTTCATAAGCCTTCTTAATCCGGTCCTCCGAAATGATTTGGAAAAAATCCACTCCAGCTCCTCCTTAAAAGGTCTACGGTCTTCACTATAGGCTGCTTCAAGTACAGTATATCATTTTTCACTATCCCGGCCTAGTTAATTCAAATTTGCCAGAAGCACTCACTTTTCATAATTGATAGAGGTTCGGGGAAACTAGACCGGAAGCTATTTTGAAAGGAGTGCGATTAATGAGCCGCGGCCAAAATTTTGAGCATAAAAAGAAAGGGCATCCTGGAAACTTTCCTAAGGATACCTTGACTGAAAAGCATACAAAAGAAGCAATTGGCGATGAGGAGTTCCTTGTTGTGCGCGAAGCCTTTAAAAATCGTGTCGAGCAAGGTGACGGCAACAGATTTCACTAATGGTTTATCCTGAGTTCGGAGACATGACTCCGAATTCTTTTTTTGTTTTATGAGTCCTTGACTCTACACTTGCTCTTCCTTCGGCAAGACCAACCCTGCAATTTCAAGCTCCTTCAACCAGCTCGCGGCGGCTTCGATATCCTTGGAAAAAATACGATCCTGAGTAATAGCGGGGACAATCTTCCGTGCTTCTTCAAACAAGTTGGCGGTTGCCGACGCAAGCTTTTCCTTCCCGCGGAACTCGGCTGCCTGAAGCGCGCAGATAAGTTCAATGGCTAGTACACGCCTTACATTCTGAATGATTTGCCAGGCATGCCTTGCTGCAATTGTGCCCATTGAGACGTGGTCCTCCTGATTGGCTGAGGACGGGATCGAATCAACACTTGCCGGGTGGGCGAGGGTTTTATTTTCCGAAACAAGAGAAGCGGCGGCATACTGCATGATCATCGCCCCTGACTGAAGGCCTGGCTCCGGACTCAGAAAAGGCGGCAGGTCATTCAACTGAGGATTGACAAGTCGTTCAATTCTTCGTTCGGATATATTGGCAAGTTCTGCTGCAGCGATTTTCATAAAATCCATCGCAAAGGCAATTGGCTGGCCATGGAAATTCCCACCTGAAACAACCATACTGCCGTCATGGAAAATTAGCGGATTATCAGTCGCTGCATTAATCTCGATTTCAAGCTTCTCACGTACATATTCAAGAGCCTGCCAAGATGCCCCGTGCACCTGCGGAATGCACCGTATGCTGTAGGCGTCCTGCACGCGCAGTTCTCCCTGCCTCGATGTCATCTTGCTATCGCGTAAATAATTGCGAATCCTGGCTGCCGTGGAAATTTGTTGGGAATATCCTCGAGCCTGGTGAATTTCATCTGCGAATGCATCGATAATGCCGGTAAGGCCTTCAATGGTAAGGCTTGCGATCAGCTCGGCCTGGTAGGCAAGCTGCTCGGCTTCAAGGTATCCGACAGCCCCCATTGCAGTCATTGCCTGTGTTCCGTTAATAAGCGCAAGCCCCTCTTTAGCTTCAAGTGTTATTGGCAAAATCGATTCCTGCTGAAGTGCCGTTGCAGCATCCATCCGGGCACCCTTATAAAAGACCTCTCCCTCACCAATAAGGACAAGCGCTAAATGGGAAAGCGGGGCAAGGTCGCCGCTTGCTCCAAGTGAGCCTTGCTGGGGAATCACTGGGATAATATTTGCATTAACCAGTTCGATCAGCCGTTCAATAACGACTGGCCGGACACCGGAAAACCCCTTCAAAAGCGCATTCGCCCTAAGCAGGACCATCGCCTTCGAGACAACTTCCGGGAAAGGCTCCCCAATCCCGCATGCATGTGAGCGTATTAGGTTGAGCTGGAGGTCACGGACATGGGCAGAATCAATTAGAACATCACTGAATTTCCCAAATCCTGTATTGATTCCATAAACAACCTTTTTCTCAGCAACAATCCGTTCGACAGCTTCCCTGCTTTTCACAACACCAGCCATACTCTCGTCAGATGCACAGACTTTGGCGCCCTTATACAGGACTTCCTTCACTTCATTTAAGGTTAGCGTATTACCCGTTAACAGTATCATTGTTTTCACCTCTACCAATTTAGCAGAATAAAGAAAGAGGCTGGACTCCAAATCGGTTACGATTCAGGGTCCAGCCTCTTATTTATCATTGCTGCTTGTTTTATATTCATCGGAATCATCCTTATTTTTCGCGCATAAACGGGCGGTTAACAATCATGGACATGGTTTCATGTTTATCAGAAAATAACGATAATTACCTTTATTGTATGCCCGATAGGAAATACTGTCAATGGCTGGGAAAGATTACTTTTCGGACATAAAAGCCTGCTTACGGAACAAATTAAGCAGGAAAGGAGTTGGTTGTATGAAAAAATACTTCCTTATGCTACTTGCTACATGTATGTTGTGCGTGCCGGTATCCTCTTCTTCGGCAACAGGGAAAGTTTCGGATTCCGGCAATTCAACCTTGCTAGAGTCTCCTGCTCTTTCAACAGACTCTATGAACGAGGCTGGCACCAAGTCAGATTCCAGGCTCCTTACACCCAACCCGTCTAAAACCTCGGAGGCCGATATGGAACCTTCCGATGCCTCAAACCTTAATTCTGAACCTTCCTCCGCTAAAAAACTTAATCCTGGGCCATCCTCTGCCTCCGAGCAGAATTTGGAACCATCAACATCCTCGGATACAAGGTCTGCACCTTCAACAGCCCCATTAACCAGAGTAAAGGCCGCCTTTATCCGTGATGGCAATCTATGGGTTCTTATTGGCGGGAAAGAGAAACAGGTTACCTCCTCTGGTAAAATTCAGGCAAAGCCTGTGTGGTCGAGTGACGGAAACTTGCTAGCCTATCAAGAATCGGCACCTGCCGAATTCAAACAGAATGGCGAGCAGTCAGAACTATGGGTTTATGAGATTGCAACCGGTGAAAAGAAGAAGGTCTTTCACGATGGCCATTATCCAAAATGGGCTCCAAGGAAAAACGAGCTTGCCTTCAAGGATGGAGGAATCCTGGATATATCAGATTTAAAAGGATTTTATAATATTGCCACCGGAGTAGAAGACTACACTTGGTTTCCAGATGGGAACGGCTTTCTTCTTTCCGCTTCGGGTACCCTGCGGCCGGATGGCTGGTCAAGTGCGACGCTGTTTAAAAAGAAGCTTGCCGGCAATTATAAAGATGTGATTCTCTTCGGCGGAGTGGAACCGTTCTTCCAGCTCCCAAAAGAGATTGGTACCACTAAAGACAATCAGTTGATTGCAGTATTTCTTAGCCAGCTCACCTTTTCCCCAAGCGGGAAATGGATTTCTTTTATCGTCTCACCAACAGCATCCTGGTCGATGGATAGTAATATGGTTTGCGTAATTGACAGTGATGGAAAGAGGTTTACGGTCCTGGATGAAATTATTTTTGAGGTCGGCTCGCCTAAATGGGCCCCTTCCGAAGATACAATTGCCTATATCGCAGGCGGCGGCAGGATTGTTTTCGGTTTTAAAAATAAAGATCTGAAAGTTCGCGAAATGCCGGCCTCCGTGACGCTCACTCCTTCTGATTATGCAGATATTGATTTCGACTGGATTGACAACAAGTCACTGGTTGCAGCCCGGATTCGGGAACAGGAATGGTCCAATGACTTCAGCAAGCATCCTCTTCCTGTCCTTTACTCCATTGATATACCGACTGGCACACAAACAAAGCTTACAAGCCCCCCATCCGGATACGGCGATTATGCTCCGCAATACGTATCGACTGCCGGAAAACTAGTCTGGTTAAGAGGAGAGTCAATCCTTAACAAAGGCAGGACACTTTGGCGCGCAAACCCAGACGGATCGCAAGCGGAGAAGTGGCTCGACAATGTCGATTCAATTGTATTTTTTGAAAAATAATCCTCTTCCCCTCTGGGAGGAGGTTTCTTCTTTATTGCGTGGACCCCTGAATTCAAAAGTCAGGCTAATTCCGTTATACTGGTAAGAGGCTTACTCTAATTGCCTGAATGAAAGGATTGAATGCTGTGAAATCATTGGTTCTTGCCGAAAAACCGAGTGTTGCCCGTGAGATTGCACGAGTACTCGGATGCCGCAATACCTCCAAAAGTTATATAGAAGGCGATAAATATATAGTCACATGGGCGCTTGGCCACCTTATTGAGCTAAAGATGCCCGAAAACTATGCAACTAAGTACAAGGTCTGGAATCTCGAGGATCTGCCGATTATTCCCGACAAGATGGGGATCAAGGTCATGAAGCAGACGAGCCACCAATTTCGCGCAATCGAAGGGCTGGCCAACCGGAAGGACATCGGCGAAGTCATCATCGCAACAGATGCCGGCCGTGAAGGTGAGCTAGTCGCACGCTGGATCCTCGACAGACTTAATTGGAAAAAGCCGATTAAGCGTCTGTGGATTTCCTCGCAGACCGACAAGGCTATTCGTGATGGATTCCGCCAATTGAAGCCAGGTTCACAATTCGAAAACCTGTATCAATCCGCTGTATGCCGGGCCGAGGCTGACTGGCTGATTGGGTTGAATGTGACCCGCGCGCTAACGACAAAATACCGCGATCCCCTTTCTGCCGGACGAGTCCAGACACCAACTCTTGCAATGGTTCTGGATCGCGAGGACCAAATCCAGAAGTTCCAGCCTAAAGAATATTGGACGATTTCTATGTCTGCCGGCCCATTGTCGCTTGAGTGGGAAAAAAATGGAGAGAAGCGTCTTTTTGATAAGGCAAAGGCAGAGGATATTGTGCGCAAGGTTAAGGATGGTAAGGCGGTTGTCTCAAAAATTGACCGCAAGACGAAATCCGAGCCGCAGCCTCTTCCCTACGACCTGACTGAGTTACAGCGGGACGCAAATAAGCGGTTTGGTTTTTCTGCTAAAAAGACACTGAATACCTTACAGCGTTTGTATGAGCAGTATAAATTAGTTACCTATCCTCGTACGGATTCCCGCTACCTGACAACAGACATGGAAGCGACGATGGCCGACCGGCTTGGCGCACTGGCTAACGCTTACCGTGATGAGGTGAAACCTGTTTTAGGTAAAAGCACTGTCCTTGGGAAGCGCGTTTTCAACAATGCAAAGGTTACAGACCACCACGCAATCATCCCGACCGAGGAGCGGCCAAATTTGTCCGAACTCGATACGGACGAACGTAAAATCTACGATCTGATTGTGCGCCGCTTCCTGACGCTCTTTTATCCTGCTTATGAATACGAAACGGTTTCATTCGAGGTGAAAACCGAAGGCGAAATCTTTTCGACTCGCGAAACTGTCACAATAGAACCTGGCTTCAAAAAGGTCCTGGGCAAAGAAGAATCTGTTGCCTTAAAACCAGCAGTCGCCGCCCTTAAAGCCGGCCAGACGCTGACGGTGTCTTCGGCGAACACGAACCAGAAATGGACCGAGCCGCCTTCCCGTTATTCTGAGTCCGATATACTGGGGCAGATGGAAAAATTCGGACTAGGCACCCCGGCAACCCGCGCCGAAATCATAGAACGCCTTGTTGAAACCGAAGTTGTTGAGCGCCAGAACGGGCGCTTCCACCCTACGAAAAAGGGCAAGCAGCTAATCGAGCTTGTCAATGATGATTTAAAGTCCCCCGAGCTTACTGCAAAGTGGGAAGAGGATCTCGAGAAGATTGCCAAAGGGAAAGGGGATCCTAAGGCGTTTGGCAAGCGGATCCGTGAACAGACGGCTCGCCTGGTTAACGAAATTAAGACCAGTGACAAAACGTACCGTCCGCCAAACCTGACTGGGTCCAAGTGTCCTGAGTGCGGCGAGTTTCTTAAGGAGCGCACTACAAAGGACGGCAAAATCCTCGTGTGCTCAAGCCCCGAGTGCTCCTACCGGAAGCGCAAGGATGCCAAGCTGTCAAACCGCCGCTGTCCGCAGTGCCATAAAAAGATGGAAATCCACAATGGCAAAGCCGGCACCTACTTCCAGTGCCGCACCTGCAACGTGGTGGAAAAAGCAGAAGAACGCAAGAAAGCTGTCAACAAGCGTGAGGAAAAGCGCCTCGTGCAAAAGTATGCACCTCCGAAGGAAGACTTCGGCACCAGTTTGGGCGATTTACTTAAGCAGGCGCTGGAGAAAAAAGATTAAGTGAAAGTGAATTGGAGCGGGCCGCGGCCCGCTTTTTTGCTGTTAAAAAGTCTGTAGTTTTCTTTGCTGTTTTACTAGTAAGTCTCCAAGTACTGCTAGTGAAATACTACTATAGCCACGTGTTGTCTTAGTAATAAAGTGTTACTGATATCCGTAGTCCTTCTAGTACTACTCAGAGTACTACTATTTTTCCAGGTTGCTTTACTAGCAAGCCTCTGAGTACGGCTATTGAAAAACCACTATAGAAGCGTGTATCTTAGTCATAAAGTGTCACTAAAATCCGTAGTCCTTCTAGTACTACTCAGAGTACTACTAGTTTTCCTTGCTGTTTTACTAGTAAGTCTCCGAGTACTGCCAGTGAAATACTACTATAGCCTCACGTTGTCTTAGTCATAAAGTGTGGTGAAATCCGCAGCGCAATCTAATACTTTTAGTCTTGAACATCTTTAAAAATGTTTTCGAATGGAGGCTAACTTTTCGGGATTCATCATGATATAGATTTCGTTGATTTTGTCATCGGAGATATAAAAGCTCATAGTACTTTGAATCGTACCATCCATAAAAACAATGATTGCTGGCTGGCCATTTATATTTTTTACATCAATTTCAAATTCTCCTTGGGCTTTGCTAACGATACCACTTAAGAAAGCTATTACATTTGCTCGGGATACAATAGGCTTGATTGCTGCCTTAACAATTCCGCCTCCATCCGAGTACAGCGTGACATGTTCAGAAACCAGATCCAGTATCGCAGCCAAATTCTGAAATTGAAATGCTTGAATAAAGCCGTCTACGATTTTCCTGTTCTTCGAATAATCTAGGCTTTCTCCTTCGACAGCTGAAATTTTCCGCTTCGCTCGACTGAAAATCTTCCTGCAGTTTTCTTCCTTCTTTTCAACCATATTGGCAATTTCCTTATATTGGAGGCCAAATACATCCTTTAACAAGAGGATTGCGCGTTCATCTGGGGATAAATGTTCCATCATTCTCAGGTAGGCGATGCTTAGCCCCTCTTTTTGAAGAAGTGCATCCGATGGGTCCACTTCCTGTGAGATTTCCATTAAAAGTGGCTCTGGGTTCCATGGCCCAATGTACTTCTCCCGCTTGATTCGCGCAGACTTTAAAACATCAAGGCAGCGGTTGGTCAGCATTTTACAAAGATATGATTTCTTATTTTCAATTTTTTCCTCGTTGATTTGATAGGCTTTTAGAAAGGTTTCATGGACAATATCTTCAGACTCTGTAACTGAACCCAGCATCCGGTAACCTATAGAAAACAACAAAGGCTTTAGTTGTAGATACTCTTCATTACTTAATTGCATGACCTCACCCCATTCGATTTTTGATGATTTCAGCAGCTGCCCGTTTTGCGCTGCTTGCTGCCCCCTCTGCCAATATTAAATCGGGACATGCCCAGTCTCCTGCTATATATAATCCTGGAATCTCTGTAGTAGAACTGCCTAGCTGAAACTCATCACCAATCTGGGGCAGCCGGTGGTTTACTGTAATTTGGGGCATGTACCGGCTTGTAATCACATGGTCTTTCCAGTCTGGTTGAATTCCCTCAAGGAACTGTTCTAGCTCCTCTTTAACTTTAGTTCCATCAATCTTCTCGTCCGGATGGAAGTATTTAAATACATGCAAAACACTATTATCCTTGTCTTCAGAAAGTCTGGCGCAGGCTGAATGGACCGACATATAAAAAGGCTTCCTTATGTCCATAGCAAACAGTTTCTTTGGCCTTGGAAGCTTTGTTAATGCTATATCCAAGGTGGCTCCTTTTACCGGGATCATATTCCTGAAGAAGGCACCCTCGTCTTTACCCAGCATCCCGGCCAATTCCTGTGGCCCAGCTGTATAAATCACATTTCTGCCCAGGATTTCCTCCCCATCTGAAAGGACAACTTTTAAAGAATCAGTTGAAGTCTCTGTGATTTGTTCTACAGTTTTATGCGTCTGTATTTGGACACCTGTGATGACCGCTTGGTTGTGAAGTTGGTCAATAATTGTCTGCCATCCTCCATTGAGATAAATAACACCACCCAAGACACTCTTCAAATGCGACAATATCACTGCAGCACCTACCCGTTCCGGGGCATGGCAATAAGCCGAAAGCCTTCCAAGTACGAATAGTAGCGATTGGACCTTTTTAGAACGGGCTGTTTGTGTAACCCATTGGCAGAATGTAAGCTCAGCTATTTTTTGCACATCAACACGAATAACTTCTGATAAAACCGCTAACCACTCCACCTTTTCCTTCCAATTCAAATAATGTGTCGTTAACACCCCTATTGCAGAAAAAGGAGCAATGAATTCATGGTTGTCTCCAGTTAAAATGCCATCCGGTTTGGGCCGCTTTCCATCAAGCTGGATACCTAATTCTTCGAGAATGACCCATGCTTTTCCTTTTTTATAAAGAGCATGAGGACCAAGGTTAAAATACTGTCCTTTAATTTTCGTTGTCCTTGCCCTTCCGCCAACTTGTTTCCCCTTTTCCAGCATTAAGACAGACAACTTGCTCCGTGCCAGGTAATTACTTGCCACATAGCCTGCTAAGCCTCCACCAATTATCACTACGTCCCATTTATCCATTCTTCATAGCCTCCTTTTATTGTTCATTCTCATGACGATTAAAGGTGCGTGGCTGTGACATTTTGGTGGTACAGTTATTGTAAATTCTTCCCCGCCGGTAGTATGATAAAGAAGTTATTGGTTAAACAGAGAAATGGAGTTTTTTATATGCGATTAAGGGATTGGGATGCGAATTTGCGGATCCGGCTTGTGTCGGAAGCGTTATTAAATACAACCTTTTGGATGTTTTTTCCGTTCTTGACGATTTATTTTGCTGGGGAGTTTGGAAAAACAAATGCGGGACTGCTGTTAATTTTTTCACAGGTTTTTTCGGTGTTTGCGAATTTACTAGGCGGCTATTGCGCGGATCGGTTTGGCCGCAAGAGAATGATGGTTGTTGCTGCTGCCGGCCAGGGGATATCCTATCTTCTATTCGGAATCGCTCAGTCGCCATGGCTTGATTCCCCGATGCTTGGGTTCATTTGTTTCACTGTTGCTGGCATGTTTATTTCAATTTACTGGCCGGCCAGTCAGGCAATGGTTGCTGATCTTGTCGACGAAAAGAACCGCAGCAGTGTTTTTGCTGTTTTTTATACATCAACCAATATTTCGGTCGTTGTCGGGCCAATTCTGGGTTCAATTTTTTACATCGACTATCCGTCTCAACTGCTGGTTGTCTCAGGGCTAATCGGTTTCGCGCTGGCGTTCATCCTTGGGAAATGGGTGCGGGAAACGCTGCCGGCATCAGTTGCTGCCTCCAGAACAGCGGACAACTTAAGATGGTATCATGTGCTCAGAGACCAGTTTATGGATTATACAGTAATTATAAAGGACCGAACCTTTCTCCTATTCATCATTGCAGGGATTGTGCTTGGACAGACATTCATGCAGCTCGACCTTCTATTTCCGGTTTATATGAGTGAGATGGTCAACAACCAGAATCTCTTCAGTTTCGGCAGCTGGTCGTTCGATATTGATGGTGACCGCGCATTTGGGCTGGTTCTCGCGGAAAACGGCCTGCTTGTTGTCTTATTGACAGTGGTCATTACACGATGGATGGTGAAATTCAAGGAACGCGATGTCTTCATCGCCTCGGCGGTCCTGTATGCAGTTGGGATTTATATATTCGGCCAGACAACATGGATTTGGGGGCTTATTATCGCAATGGCGATTTTTACATTCGGGGAACTAGTGTCTGTAGGCATCCAGCAAAGCTTCGTCTCCAACCTTGCTCCCGAACACTTGCGCGGCCAGTATTTTGCAGCAGCCAGCCTTCGTTTTACTATAGCCAAGACAATCGCACCCATTTCGATTCCATTGTCCGGCTGGGTTGGATACGAGTGGACCTTTATCATTCTCGCGCTCCTTTCCTTGGTAAGCGGATGGATTTATTGGATTACCTTCAAGACCTACTTTAAACAGAGGTCTCTGGCTTAGAGATTTTTTTAAAAAAAAAGCAGGTTATGGATTAATCGAATTGAATAATAACATGATGGTGCACACGCAGGTTCAGCAACGCTATAGTGTGCACCTTTTTACTATATATAACCGGAGGAAATTCGTATGCTTTGGCAGACAAAAAAACAAATGGCAGAGCTGCTGGCACGCCTTGTCAGCATTCCGAGCATCACCGGTTCCGAGTCGGAACAGCTATTCCCGGACTTGCTCGCCCTTGAATTAAAGTCACTTCCTTATTTTCAAAAAAATAGCCATCATTTACAGATTCACAAATCACCGGGGGCGTCTTACCTGACCGCATTGGTTGAAAAACCTGGCACTAAAAAAACGATTGTAATGATCAGTCATTTTGATGTAGTAGGTGTTGAAGATTACGGCCAGCTTAAGGAGGATGCCTTCTCTACCGATAGGCTGACCAATCGTTTCAGTGAAGACCCTGAGATGCTGACAGAGGCAGCCCGCGCAGAGCTTGAGAAAGGTGACTGGGTATTTGGGCGCGGGACGATGGATATGAAGGCCGGACTCGTTGCCCAGATATCTTTATTGGAGAGGTTTTCTTACGGTGAAATTGATGGGAATCTGCTTTTGGTCACGGTTTCCGATGAGGAAGTTGGCTCAAGTGGGATGCTTGCCGCTGTCGAGGAAATGGTTCGCCTCCAGGAGGAGCTTTGCCTGGAATACGTGCTTTGCCTCAATTCCGAGCCATCGTTCAAGGAGCATCCGCTCGATACAATCAAATATATGTACACCGGCACAATTGGCAAAATGATGCCGACATTCTTTTGTGTTGGGCAGGAGACACATGGAGGCGAGCCATTCGCCGGGCTCAACGCATCGCTCCTAGCCGCAGCACTAACCATGGAGTTTGAACTGAACAACGATTTTCTAGAGCAGGTTGGGGTGGAGAAAACTCCTCCGCCCACCAATTTGATGCTGCGTGATTTAAAGGAAAGCTACAATGTTCAGACTCCCACCTCGGCGGTTGCAATGTTCAATCTTCTTTATATGGAGCAGACTCCTGAAGAAATTGTTGCCAGGACACTTGAAAAAGCGAAACAAGCTGCCAAAAAGGTTCTAGGTCATTATCACAACAAATCGGAAGCTGCGGGCGTTGCCGGACTTCCTTTTGAAATTCCAGTTCTCACGTGGGCGGATCTTTTTTTAAAAGTAAAGGAAAGCATTGGTGCCTCCCGGACGGAAGAATTGCTGACATATGCACTTGAGGCAAGTGCCGGGGAGGATGAGCGCGGCAGGAGCCTGCGTATGGTTCAGGAGTTTTCCGCCTACGTTGAATCAAAACCATTCATCGTCTTTTATTTCAGCCCGCCTTTTTATCCGGCGGTTTCATCCAGATTCGATGAAACAGTCCGCTCCTTGGGTGATTTTTTGAAAAAGGAACAGCCAGAGCTTGTTGAACGTGGCTTTTTCCCTGGGTTGTGCGATTTGAGTTATGCTACGTCATCGGTTTCAAAAAAGGATACGCAGCTGCTTATTGGGAATATGCCTCTGTATAAACATGGCTATAGCATTCCGTTTGAGTTGATCGATCAATTAAGGATGCCCGTTTTCAATCTTGGGCCATATGGTGCAGACCCCCATCAAAAAACAGAACGGCTGGAGCTGAATTATTCCTTTGTAACATTGCCTGGTTTGCTCGAGAAGCTTGCCCGCCATGTATTTTCTATATGAGCTGGCAGACTTATACAAAAAAAGATGCTTAGCCGCTGCTAAGCATCTTTTTTATGTTTTGTCTTAATACTAGTGGATAAAAGAGCTTTCCATTCAACCGATTGTGGAAGAAAAACAATCGTCAACCGATAATTTTGAAAACTTTGTGAACTTTCAGTTGTTTCACTTGAAATATGAGCGTATACTGCTATTAAAGGTAGATTTCAATATTGGGATGGTGAAAATGATGGATTGGATGTCGCCGACCTCTTTGTCTGGAATCATAACATTTGTAGCGTTATTTTCCTGGGGTGTTTTCCTAAACGTAAAGCTTTATAATGATATCGGACAGTAGGCTTAGCCTGCTGTCCTTTTTTCTGAAATTTCAGCAGTTATTATTTCTTTTTTACATAAAAACACGCTAAACTGTAGAGGACGAAACTGGAAAAGAGGTACATAGGATGAGCGATTTTAAAACAAGATTAGAGAAGTATGCAGAGCTTGCAGTGAGGGTTGGCGTTAATATTCAGCCTGGGCAAACACTCGTTATCAATTGTACGCTTGATGCAGTCGAGTTCGTAAGGCTTGCAGTCAAGAAAGCGTACGAAGCGGGTGCGCACAATGTTGTTGTCAACTGGACGGACGATAAAGTATCCCGGACGAAATATGAACTTGCTCCTGAGGAAGCATTCAACGAATACCCGAAATGGCGCGCAAAGGAGTCTGAGGAACTGGCGGAAAATGGCGCGGCGTTGATGTCAATAGTGTCTTCTTCACCAGACTTGCTGAAAGGCGTTAACCCGCATCGAATTGCCAACTTCCAAAAGTCTGCCGGCAAAGCTCTATCCCGTTACCGCCAGATGATGCAGGCAGACAAATTCAGCTGGACTGTTATTGCGGTTCCTTCCGCGGAATGGGCTGCAAAGGTTTTCCCGGATGTCCCAGAATCCGAGCAGGTCAGCAAACTTTGGGATGCCATTTTTGCTTCTGTCCGTGTCGATGCTGAAGATCCGGTACTCGCGTGGAAACAGCATGACCAGACATTGCATGCAAAGGTTCATGTATTGAATGAACGACGCTTTAAATTCCTTCATTATAAAGCTCCTGGAACTGATTTGATTATTGAGCTGCCAAAAGGTCATCTTTGGGTGGGAGCAGGCAGCACGAATGAACAGGGCCACGAGTTTATGGCGAACATGCCTACTGAGGAAGTTTTCACAGTTCCTTTAAAAACAGGTGTGAATGGCGTTGTCTCTTCGACCAAGCCGCTTTCGTACGGCGGCAATATCATCGACAAATTCAGCGTAACCTTCCAGGAAGGCCGAATTGTTGATGTTAAAGCGGAAGAAGGCGAGGAAATTCTTCGCCAGCTAGTCGAAACCGACGAAGGCTCTCACTATCTAGGTGAAGTGGCGCTCGTACCGCACGACTCACCAATTTCAAACTCGAATGTTTTGTTCTACAATACATTGTTCGATGAAAATGCCTCCAACCACCTTGCGATCGGGGCTGCTTATGCATTCTGTCTCGAAGGCGGCAAGACAATGACCCGGGAGCAGCTTGACGCGGCAGGCCTGAACGACAGCCTGACCCATGTCGATTTCATGATTGGCTCTGCTGAAATGGACATCGACGGCATTTCAGAAGACGGTGCACGAGTGCCAGTCTTCCGCTCCGGTAACTGGGCAATCTAAGCCCCGCGCGGGTTCAAGCAAATTTAATCAAACGTCCGTTTAAATTTGAATACTAAAGCCAAGCATGAAAAGCATTGGACTCCTCTTCAGGAATCCAGTGCTTTTTTCCATTTCACAAATAGCCGAATGCCTTAAAAAGCTTGTATCTCCTGACAGCAAGTATTCCTTTCCAATACCGTTTGGCTGCTTCCGCCTCCTCGGGGTACATGCCCCAGCTCCAGGTAATTTCCCAGATCCCGTCTTCACCCATCGTCTCAAGATAATGGGCTAAGTTCTCCTCGACAAGTGTTCCGAACCGCTCACAAAGCGCATTTTCCGGTCCGTCTATGAAATCAAGCGGCAGTGGTCTATAGCCTTTTCCCCATTAAACGTTTCGGTCCACAGCCTGTTCAGCCAGAGAAAGTACCTTCTCTGAGACACCATCAAAAGAAAACGGCAGCTTCGAATTAAACTCCTGTTCCTGCGGGCTGAGGATTTTTATCATTTGAAGAAAATTATTAATCTCATGCCAGTCCATTTCGGATTGTTCCATTAAATAACTGACTGCTTTTTCAATGCTGTCCCATCCGGTTTGTGCGGCTTCGCTTCCAGCCTCTGACCAATGGACAAGGAATGCAGCGAGCTCTGCGCCGGGGTTGAACATCCAATTGTCTTGCGCCCCCTCCTGCCAGTGCCACCATGGAGCGTGGGGATGCTCATTGTTTTCAGGCTGGACTGTTTCCCACATTCCTGTGCCGCCATCGACAGTTTTCACGAGATAATCCAGCATCCTACTCACAACCGGCTCATCCCGATTTGCCCCAATTTCAAATAAAATCTGCCCTGCTGTCCATGTTCCGATGGCAGAAGAAGCTGGCAGCCAGAAATCTGGTTCAATTCCATGCCCAAAACCGCCATCTTCATTTTGATAATGTTTCAACTGCTCGATGACTTCTTCCCTACTTCCGTTTTGAAAAAGTAAATCAAAACGGGCTAGTTCCAAATCCCTTCCTTGTGTCGCTATGTATTCCCTTGCCTGTTGAAGCTTTCTTTCCTGAACCTTGCTCATATCCATCTCCCCCTTGAAAAACTTACTAGTATACAATTCGATAGGAAACTATCTATTTCCTTTTGAACTATATGAAAAGGCCATCCTTATGCAGGATGCCCTTTGAGGGAATAAATTTATGCCGCCTTTTTCCAGGTCCGAACCTCACCTCTTCTGAAGGTTGGGAAATTGACTTGATAGTATACCGAAATGACCCTTATCGTAAACGTAACAGCCAGACAACTATAAAAAGTAACTGAATCCGGAACATGACCGTCCAGCATGTAGTAAATGAACCCCCCTGCTATGGAGGCTACCGCATAGACCTCCCTCCTGAACACGAAAGGAATTTCTTTTGTAAAAATATCGCGAGCAATGCCGCCTCCTATTCCGGTGGCAAGCCCCATCGAAAGGACGAGGAACATCCCTGCACCGGGAATGGAAAGAGCGGCATCCGCACCAAGCCCAGTGAAAACGCCGAGGCCAATGGTGTCCGAGACAATAATTGTGTTTTTCAGCCTGATCGTATTTTTATAAAAAAGAATAGTAGTAATTGCGGCGGCAACACTTGCCAGAAACCAGTACGGTGATGAAAAGGCAACTGGTGGAAACTGGCCAATCAACACATCACGGATAATCCCCCCGCCTAGAGCAGTTGCAACAGCCAACGAGACTATGCCAAAAAGGTCGAGCCTCTTTTTAATCCCGGTCAATGTCCCCGACACCGCAGCGGCAATGATACCAATATATATTAAAATCGTAAATATCACAGTGTCCATTGTGCTTTCTCCTAAAGATGAAATCCATTCCGAAATTAAATGTACTCTCCCTGGAGCGTAACGGCAATTGATTTTTTATGAACGTTTTGTGTAGATATATGGCAATGCCATTTACACCTATTTCCCTTTGCCAACAAATTGCAGTGACTTTTATCCATACTATTGTTAGAGTATTTTTGTAGATTAAAAATTGGAGGAGTACCAGATGAGTCATTTTTTACAAGAGTTTAAGAAGTTTGCAATGAAGGGGAATGTCATTGACCTGGCAGTCGGGGTGATAATCGGGACTGCTTTCGGAAAAATTGTTACCTCCCTTGTGGCAGATATCGTCATGCCGCTACTGGGCATCCTGATGGGCGGGGTCAAGTTCACCGGCTTGAAAAAACAGGTAGGCGATGCAACAGTAATGTACGGGTCTTTCCTGCAAACCGTTGTTGACTTTCTAATTATTTCTTTCTCCATCTTCCTGTTTATCAAATTCATTAACCGATTTAAAAGGAAAGAAGAAGAAGAGATAGTTGTTGAGAAAATCGATCGATCCGAGGAGCTTCTGACCGAAATTAGGGACCTTTTGAAGGAACAATCCGGGAAACGCGGACTAGAATAATAAGGATGTTATTTTTTTCAAAAAAATAAATAAAAGGTTGAAACCTTTCATATAGTTGTTCGTAAAACACTTTACTACAAATCCAGAGGTGACCTTTTATATGTACGCTCAAACAAGTACAGAATATTTACCGTCCGTGATGAGGACTTTCGCAATGTCGATTGCGTTTGCGTTTCTCGGGTCAATTGCAGGCATGTTCGTTCCGCCTGCACTGTTCATGCCGCTTGTGTTCGTTGAACTTGGCATGCTGCTGTTTGCGTTCTTGATTCGAAGAAAAAAGCTGATATCATATACATTCCTTTATACCTTCACATTTATCTCAGGGATTACGACATATCCAGTGGTTGCCTATTATGCAGCAGCATCAGGCGGAAATACAGTTCTTTTGGCGCTTGCCACAACCACAGTCGTGTTTGCCGGCATTGGTGTTTACGCAACTAAATCGAAGCGCAATTTTTCCTGGATGGGCGGGATGCTCGTTGCAGCCCTGCTTGCTCTGATTGCTATTTCCATCTTCAATATCATCTGGCCGCTTAGCTCGACAGGGATGCTTGCCTTTTCATTCATAGGTGTTCTTGTATTCAGTGGTTATGTATTATTTGATTTCAGCAGGATGAAGCATTACGGAGTATCTGCAGAGGAAGTGCCGCTGATGGCCCTTAACCTGTATCTGGACTTCCTTAACCTGTTTACTAGTATCCTGCGGATTTTCGGAATCCTTGGCAGTGATGACTAAACTCCTATTTATTGGTATAAGAAAGCAGGGACCCCCGTCCTGCATTTCTGAAACAGTTAAACCCGGCTAAAGCCGGGTTCTTTTTATATCATTTGGTTGTTATAGAATCATATTATTTCGGACAATATTCGCATAGCCTTTGGAGCGACGATCAGCTGCCTCATTTAAAAAACGAATTTTTCTTCTTGCCCCGCAATATATCACCGGACCAGCCCTTCCTCTTTACAATTCCGAACAGTAATAGTGTAGAAAAGATAATTACCCCGAAGGAAAAAAGGTAACCATACTTCCATTCGAGCTCCGGCATATACTTAAAGTTCATTCCCCATATGGCTCCAAGTACAGTAGCTGGAGTGAACAAGGTTGTCAGGACAGTGAGTGTTTTCATAATCTCGTTGCCGCGGTGAGATGAAACTACCTCTTCCAGGTTAATTAAGGTATCAATCTCTGCCTGATAATCACTAACTATGGTGAAACCGCGTTCAATTTTAAGGCAAATCCGCTGATAATACGGCTTGTCAGCAATCCTTTCGGCGAAGGCCTCCTCCAGCGCTATTCTAATTTCCCTGATTGGTATCATCAAATGCTTCAACACGAGAAGCTCATGCCTGCACTGGTAAATCTCTTCGAGTATCTCGGTACTATTCTGCTCCTTCATTTTCCAAAGTAAGTTATTCAGCCTTACTTCAAATGGATCTATTTTAATAAGACTGCTAGTCATCACTTCACCAAGCAGAACCGAAAAGCCCTCAATTGCGTTCCCTGTATTCTCCATCTGCTCATCTAAAATATATTTGCTATCGTTTTTACCAAGGAGACTGTATTCAAGATTGGAAGTAATCAGAAAGTCCTCTCCTACAAAGAAGTGGAAAAGGTGGTTATCGTCTTTATCTAATAAGTCCTGCCTGAACACCAATGAACCCCCGACCCACTCTGCCCCTGGCCTAAATGTATTTATCACAATACTATTTGTTTTTGTTTCCTGGATTTTTTTTATCCAGTAATCAAGGTCATATTGAGCTTTCTCAGCGGCTATCTTCTGCAGACCTTCCAAGTCAAAATCCTCAAAATCATACCAGGACCATGAATTATTAAATTTCTTCACCATGCAATTCCACATCCTAAGAAAAAGGTCTTACTTTATCCATCCCCATCTTGCCCCCATTCAAAACTGGCACTATGTAATTGACATGTTTTCGAACTCTAAAGATGGGTATTTAATATAGACAAGATATGAAAGATAGTAGAGACAAACTTTTATAAAGGAGAGGATTTAGCCGTGAAAACTAATACACGATATTTGGTCGCAGGAGCCGGAATTGGAGCGCTTCTCTGGTATGCGTTAAAGCCAACAAAAATGGATGTTAAAGGTATGTATGAAACGGTAGCAAACAAACTCCCTTTTGGAAAAACAACCACTGAGCCGGTTGTTGCAAAAGCTGGCCTTTCAGATCCGATGGATTTCGATGACAACAAGATGGTCAGTGAAGGTTCGCAATATGGAGTCCATTATTATAATCAGAACGAGCAGGATAAGGCCTAAAGGAATAACCTCCTTTAGGCTTTTTGCCGCTAGGAATACAGCTATTCGGCCTATTTAATGGGGGAATTTCCATGGGGTATGGATTTATTGTGGTTTATATAAGCATCATTCTCTTGGTGGTTGAATTGTGTACTGTCCTATTTGTGCTGACCGGCCTGGACAAACATATTGCCCGTTTTCAGGTTATATCAATATTAACAGGCACCGGCTTTACGACAGGTGAGTCGGAGTTGATTATTGCACATCCAATCCGAAGGCGGCTGGGTGCCTTTTTGATATTCTTCGGGGCCTTTTCACTTGCGGTTATTATCTCTGCAATAAGTGGAATTCTTCAGAAGAGCTTTCACTTCAAGGAAATTGGCATCGTTGCGGGTATCCTGGCAGCCCTCTTGTTGATTGTCAAGCTTCCTTCGGTGCAAAAAAAGCTTTCTGATAAAATCCACAAAGAGCTGGAGGAGGATTTCAGCCTCGAGGAGCTGCCTATCAAGGACGTTTTTTTGCATAAGGAAGATGATTTCTTTGCGGATATTCATATTCATGAGGAATCAGGTTTTATCGGGAAGACGTTAAAAGATCAAATTAAAGAAGAGGACGACATTAATGTTCTTTTTATCAGGAGAGGCGATGTCATTCTCCGCCATAAACGTTATGAGGAAAAAATCCAGGCAGGTGACCAGCTCCTCCTTTATGGAGATAAAAACTTCCTCGAAGATTTTTTTGCTGATGAAATCGAAGCTCAAAAGAAAATGAAAAAGGAAAAAATTGAGACCCACACCAATAGCCAGAGATAAGAAAAAGCCCTTCATTTAGGTGAGGGGCTTAGTCATAATAGCAGTTACCCTAAAAGATAAGAAATAATTACTATTTAGTCAAATTGTGCTTGAATGCGTAAATGACAGCCTGGGTCCGGTCCTGGACCTGTAGCTTGGATAGGATGTTGCTAACATGCGTTTTGACGGTTTTCAGGGCAATGAACAGCTCGTCGGCAATTTCCTGGTTCGCTTTGCCTTCAGTCATCAGAAGGAGAATTTCCATTTCACGCTCTGTCAGTTCCTCATGGGGAAGGATTTCTTTCTTCTGCCGCATTTTCATCATCATTTTTCCGGTGACTTCCGGTTCAAGAATTGACTGCCCCTTGTATGTAGAACGGACTGCGTTTGCTATTTCGCTTGCCTTTGAAGTTTTCAACATATAGCTCGTCGCCCCTGCCTCGAGAGCTGGGTAGACCTTTTCATCGTCAAGAAAACTTGTCACAATGATGATTTTCGCATCGGGCCATTGCTCGATAATTTGTCTTGTCGCCTCAATCCCGTCCATCTCTTTCATAACAAGGTCCATGAGGATGATATCCGGCCTTAAGCTGAGAGCGAGTTCTACGCCTTTTTTCCCATTATCAGCCTCGCCGATCACCTCGATGTCAGGCTGCGCCGAAAGGTAGGATGAAACACCGATCCGCACCATTTCATGGTCATCCACAAACACTACCTTAATCATTTTCCCCATCCCCATTCGAGACAGCCGGTACCTTTACTTCAAGCCGCGTCCCTTTATTTTTTACAGAAACAATCTTCAATGTGCCGCCAATTTCAAGTGCTCTTTCATGCATATTTTGCATGCCATATGAGCCTGCCTTCCTGTCTTCTTCATCAAAACCAACTCCATCATCGGTTACACGAAGAATGATTAAACCGTCGCGTTTGACTAACAGGACACTCAAGGTAGTTGCCTTTGCATGACGCAGCGTGTTCGAGACAGATTCCTGAAGGACCCTGAACAAGTGGTCCTCGACCCCTTTATCCATTTGGAAGTCTTCTGCCTTCCAATTAATGTTGATTGTAACCTTTTGGGCCAATTCACTCATCAGTTCAGCTATGCCTTCTTGAAGCGTCTTACCCTTTAACGCAGCCGGCCTCAAGTGAAGGAGGAGTGCACGCATTTCAATTTGCGACTGGTGAATCATTCCCTCTACCAGCTTTAACTGTTGAGCTTCCGGTTCTTTCTCCGGCATTGTCTCTGTTATCGCCGACATTAGCATCGAGGCAGCAAAAAGCTGCTGGCTGACCGAGTCATGCAGCTCGCGGGCGAGCCGATTGCGCTCCTGTGAAATAATTTCCTGGATTCTCGTTTCCTGGACTTCCGCCTTTTCTGTCGCAAGCCGCTGGGATATTTTCGCTTTTTCCGTCAGCTGGCGATTGAGGTGTCCAATCTGCGCCTGAATTTGCTTCATTTCGTACAGCGAGCTCTCCGCCCTCTGTTCGGCATAATGGCCTTCCTCGATTTGGCGGAGCGACTGCTCAACCAAAGCAAACTGAGACCTCCAATATTGGCCGGAAACAAACCCGCCGACAATTCCCAGGACACCCCCGAACAGAGGAGTAAAGATGAGGAATGGAATACCCAGAATATGTGTTGTCCATAACGAAGACCATTTATCGAGCGGATAAACGGCAAAAAACGCCGCCGTGCTGGCCACTGTTAGAAGAAAGGCAAAACCGAGGCTCCATAGGACCTGACGTTGAATTGCGCTCATATCCTGGCCACCTCTAGGTTCCCGACAACTAGTGAAGTAAAAATCTTCACTTTCTGGCTCGCGATATCGTAATCCCCCGTTTTCATGTGAAGAACCTGATTAAACACTTTTGGTTCCTCATGTTCAAACACTGTCGTTGAGCCGGCAACCACAGAATGATGGACGCTGACTTCAAGCTCATAAGGCACCAGGATTCGGACATTGCCAATAATATTGCGGACAAAAATCACTGATTCCCCTTTTGGCAGCAGAGTATAACTTAAATCAATCACAGTGTCGCCAATTCCCGTTTGGATATTGATGTCGTTCCAGTCATATACCCCGCCAGGAGTCTTTTGTGATGCAAATATGACATTCTCGAGGAGCGGCTGTGTCCGGATGAGGGGTCTGCCGGGTTCAGGATTATCAGCGGGCAGATTGATGTCGGGCTTTATTTGTTTTGGCGTTTTTTTGGATTGAATAAACTGGGTGAGCACAAATAGCAGCAACGCAATCAGGATAAGCTTAAAGGTCATCATATTAATAATGCTCGTGACCAGAATGATAATTCCAACCCAGAAAATAAGCCTCCAGAACTTCGAGTGCCGTTTTTTCCTTCCCATATAAATCATTGCACCAGAGAGGAAGATAGCAAATAACAGCCCGCTATTAAAAAAGGCAATTTCCAAAAGAAGCACAATCGCTCCAGCAATGATTAGCCAGCCCATATAATCCCCTGTCATTTTTCTATCCATCTTGCTTCCTCCCCACAGGTGTACAGTCTATAGTGAATTCACCAAATTACTTCGGTGAGAGCTTTTTTAAATTTAGTTATGGGCGATTAGCTTTCCATATGGTCCAATTCAAGAATATCATTCCCAAGGTTTTTCAGGAAGGGACAGGTTAAAACT
Source organism: Bacillus sp. FJAT-18017 (assembly GCF_001278805.1). GTDB lineage: Bacteria > Bacillota > Bacilli > Bacillales > Cytobacillaceae > Bacillus_D. The sequence goes on from NZ_CP012602.1 coordinate 5,010,747, forward strand.
TTGTTCCTCTCTCTGTAACCTTTTGACAAAATACTGCAACTCTATTTCCGCAGTGAAAAATTGAAGGGCGGACTCGTTCGAAATACGATTTCCGCACACTGGTTTGATTTGCCAAAAGGAGACCCCTTCTCCAGGGTCCCCCTCTTACCATCCTTACTGAGCGTCCTTTATTTCCTTGTTCTTTATATCTTTTTCAAGCTGGGCAATTCTGGCATCAATTGTATTGCGGAAATACGAGCTATTGACTTCATGCTCCAAATTATCAAGGTATGATTCAATTTCCCTGAATTTGTTCGCCGATTTAATTTCGCCTGTATCAACGACCTGATTAATTCGATGAGTGGCGCGGCTCATATTTTCCCGTCCCATTAATTCCAGGCGGCGCAGGTTCATATCTTTCAATTTGTGCTTCATTTCCTCATACTTTGCCTCAAGCTCATTCAACTGGCGGCCGGCAAGGGCAATTGCTTCTTCCAGGCGTACAGCCCGCTCCGTATATTGGATCTGTTCACGGTTAGCAAATTCGTAAAGTTCCTGTTCGCCTGCCAGGTTGGCTACATCTGCCTGAGACGAGCGTTTTTCCGCCATTTCCTTAGCAAGGTGATACTCGCGAGTGAATTCTTCCTTCAATGCATGCTGGCGTTCTACCAGCTTCCGGACTTTTTCAGTTTCCTTTTCACACTGGCGCAGGTACTCGTTCAGCATCGCAACCGGATTCTGCCTTTCCTTTTGGTCCAATGCTTCATGAAGGTCTGCCATTACAGTGTTTTTAAGCTTTGTAAATAAGTTAGCCATTTCGACTCTCTCCTTTAATTAGTAATTTTTGTTTAGTTCGTTCCATTGCCTTTCAAAGTTAACGAATGGATCGCCCGCTTCTGCTTTTACTGGCTCAGCATACTTTGTGCCGTTCCAGTGTTTGTACACAAGGTACAACACATAAGCAGCCGCTACACCAAAGATGGCCGGGGCATTGCTTGCGGCAATTGATAAAACAATCAAGCCGATGATTCCCAGCCCGATTTTCCCCATTGTGGAATCCGTTTTGAGGAATTGTTTAATGACGAAGTACAGGATTGCCAGGCTGACCGCCATCCCTGCAATCGGCCCAATGGTTGACAGCAATACAATCGCCGCTATCCCTCCAGCAACAAGTAACCCGAATTTTTTCATGTTCATTTCCTCTCCTTTCATGTCTCTATCTTAGCTCTATCGCAGATTTCCCATAACGAACCCTAGCCAGATTTTGAACTAAGACTTGAGGCTGAGGACATGCAGGACCTACGGATTTTTTCCATAAAAAAGCACCCGTCGAATTCGAAGGGTGCCAGCAGTAAGTCTAATTTTGATATGAGGATTTACTGGGTCGCACAGCCCCATAGCAGACCCAATATGCGAAAAGCTTCGCTTCAGGATGTTGCTCGTAACCTGGTGATTGTCAAACCATGGCCCCCACCAAACTAATGGTGTTTTTCACAAAAATATCACGATTACGATTATTCTTTTCACCATCAGGGAAACAGTTAAGCAGGCGCACTAGAATGAAAAACCAGGCCAAGTTCACACTATACAACAGAGGTACACAGGAGGCGTATCAATGGAAAACTTTGAAAACCTGTCATGGTTGGAACTTATCATACTCATACTCGCCAGCTATCGGCTTACACACTTGATTGTTTTTGACAAAATTACAGAGTTTCTCCGCAAGCCGTTTATGAAAAAAAAGCGAATCGAAACCGCTCATGGGAGCGAAGTCAAAAACGTTCCAAAAAATATGTTCGGCTATTTGCTTAACTGTTACTGGTGCGCGGGGATTTGGAGCGCTATTTTTTTCGGAGGAGCTTATCTTTTGTTTCCGGATTTTGCACTTATCATTGCGTTTGTATTCGCGATTGCAGGCGGCCAATCCATCATTGAAACATTCGTTGGGGTAAATATAAAGAAGGTTGCCTATTATTCGGCACTTGAGCACGCCAACAAAGATGTCCCTGCATCACCGCCAAAAGAAAATCCAAAGGGATAGAAGAAACGGGATTCCACCGGCAGGCGGGAATCCCGTTTTGCTTTAACATAATTTTTTACCCTTTTCCTATCAGTCCGTCTCCATTTTTATCAAATCCCAGGAGGATACAATGCCTACCGGTTCTTCTTTATGGGAGCCGTTCTCGGTTATGATAACTGCCTCTAGCTTGTTTTCGCTCTCCGTACGTGACTCATACAAATCTTCTAATTCAAATATATTCATATCCTTTGATACGATTTTAACTGTATTAGTCTTTTCATACTCTTGGACATCAGCAATTTTTTGTCCGGAAAGATCAATGGATGCCTCCCTCAGTCTACTTGAAAAAAACTTGCGCAGTCCGCTCTCGGTTATCAAGAATTTGAATTGGTTCCCATCATATACCGGGTATTGAGTATACTCATATTTGTCCATCTCCAGGATGGCCTCACTTACATCATCGTCTGCTTGAAAGGTCTTTACCGGCTTTGAAGCAACAGTCAAAATTGATGGCGGAACTGACATAAATTCAGCAATGCTCTCAATTTGCTCAACAACCTCTGTATGAGGCTCGGCAATATAGAAATTTTTTCGGCTCTTCTCATGTACAAGTGCGTTACGGAGCCGGGCATAGCTTTTCAAATCCTCAAAATAGCGTCTGATTGGTGCATGGCGGTTTTTCACTTTATGGAGAAGCTCAACAAAATGGTCTGTATCACCATTGTTCCCAAGCTTTTTCAATTCTGTGTGAATCTGATTGAACGCAATTTCAAAGCGTTCCGATTTTTCTCTTTGGCGTTTTATCTCGTTTTTTTCGTTAGCCATAGGCTGCCTCCTCAAAATTTTCTCACCCCCTCCTTATTTACCATTCTTGTTAAAGATCTGAAACATAGAGGATGTTTCCAGCCCATGTCTCCCATATAAAGACAAATTGAGCTGCACCCAATCTCGAAGTGTCATACATCCATAAGTTCGATGAATGACAAAACAACTTGGTTTTAAACCCGAAATGTCATTCATAAGCCCAGTGAATGACAAAACAACCTGGTTTTGATCTCGAAGTGTCATTGATAATAAAAATAGCACCAGGCATAAATGCCCGGCGCATAAGACGAATACTAGTTCTTTGATTCACTTATCGCTTTCTCAAACTGGCCAATAATGTCATCGGCATGTTCGATGCCAACAGAGATTCGGACAACCTGACGATTTATACCTAGTGCAGCTCGTGCTTCCGGTGAGAGCGCCCGGTGCGAGGTAACTTCCGGGTGGGAAACGGTTGTTTCCACTCCTGCGAGAGTTGGAGCTATTTTAATCCAGGACAAAGCACGGAAGAACTTGTTCATATCGGCCTGTTCCGACAGTTCGATTGTGACCATTGCCCCAAAGCCGTCCTCTCCACCGTATTCAAATGGATAATAGACACTTTTAACGCCAGAATTCCCTTTAAGAGCGAGTGCAAGCTTGCGGGCGCTCGCCGATTGTGCCCTCATCCTTAGCGCTAACGTCTTAAGGCCGCGGACCGTGAGCCACGCTTCAAATGGGCTTAAATTGGAGCCGAGATTGGAAATTTTCCCGCTTGCCCTGGCTATCAAATCCTCCCTGCCCACAATGACACCAGAGGTAACATCGCTGTGCCCGCCAATGTACTTTGTCGAGCTATGGACAACCATATCCGCACCAAGCTCATAGGGGCGAACATGAAGCGGTGTTGCAAACGTATTGTCAACCAGTGTCAGCAATTGTTGCTTCCTGGCCAACTCAATAACCGCACTTAGGTCCTCAACCCGCAGCAGCGGATTGGTAATCGATTCTGTATAGAGAAGACGGGTGTTCCCCCGAATCTCTTTTTTAACCTGGGATAAATCTGTAAATGAAACAAAGCTCGTCTCGATGCCAAAGTCGTTTAGTTCATCCTTTAGCATATGATAACTTCCGCCATACAGGTCATCAGCGGCAATAATATGGTCGCCTGCCTTTACGGCTGCGAGAATTCCGGCAAGGATAGCCGCCAGCCCGGAGGAAGCAGCTGCACCCGCCGGCGCACCTTCTAGCCTGGCTGCAGCTTTACCAAGCTCGTCCGTGTTCGGGTTGCCTGTACGTGAATACAAGTATCGTCCATTCCCTTGGTAAAAGCCTTCTAGCTCGTCAAGGTCCTTAAAGGTGAATGCGGACGTCTGGTAAATCGGCGTCACCTTGCTGGCAATCTCTTTGTTCTCCTTTTTGTCACCATGTAATACTCTTGTCTCAAACTCATTTGCCATTTTTGACACCTTCTTCTGTAATCTTCCCTTATGAGGTGGAGTATATCAATCCATGCTTCATCCGTCAACGATCCATGTCACAAAACCTCACACAGAAAATTAAATTACCCTAATACGAAAATGACATTATTACCCTAGTTAAGCACAAAATATTGGATTCATTTACCTAAGTTAGGGAACTATAAAGTAGATAACCAACCGAGGAAAAAGGAGGACCACAATGAGCGGACAAAGCAATATGCCTAAATTTCCTCGAACTTATTGGCGGGAGATCGAACTGCCGAAGTTCGAAAAGCTAAGCGAAGATATTTCTGTCGATGTCGCAATCGTCGGGGCAGGGATGACCGGAATTACCACAGCCTACCTACTTACCCAGCAAGGGAAACGAGTAGCAATCATTGAAGCCGGAAGTGTTTTGAACGGTACAACCGGGCATACAACTGCAAAAGTTACAGCACAGCATGGTTTGCTATATGATGAATTGATCAATCATTTTGGCGAGGAAAAGGCCAAGCTCTATTACGAATCGCATGCAGATGCAATCGGCTTTATTAGAAGGACTGTCAACGAACAGGGTATTGATTGTGATTTCAGTGACCAGGAAGCCGTTATGTACGCGACAACCGAGCAATATCAATCCAAGCTTGAAACCGAAATGGAAGCCTATCAAAAGCTTAGCATCCCGGGAGAACTGAGGAGCAGCATCCCGTTTGATATTGAAATAAAGAATGCCCTGGTTATGCCCAACCAGGCCCAGTTTCACCCTCTCAAATATTTACGGGCACTCCTGAAAAAGGCTGTTGACGCTGGCTGCCTCGTGTATGAAAATACGACCGCCAAGGATATCACAGTTGAAGGCGGGACTGTTGTGCATACGAAGGAAGACAGAAAAATTTCCTGCAGTCATGCAGTCATCGCATCGCATTGGCCATTTTTTGACAAAAGAGGGCTGTACTTTGCCCGTATGTATGCGTCACGCTCTTATGCGATTGGAGTCAAGACTGAAAAGGAATATCCTGGCGGGATGTACATCAGTGCTGACTCACCGTCACGCTCGATCCGCTATACGCCGGTTAATGGTGAGAATCTGCTGATTATCGGCGGGGAAAACCACCGGACCGGGACTGGCAAGGATACGCTTGAGCATTATGAGGCACTTGAAAAATGGACCGAAGAAGTTTTCGGCATTCATGAATATGAGTACCGCTGGTCGGCGCAGGATTTGGAGACTCTCGATAAGCTTCCGTATATTGGCCCATTGAAGGACGATGAGGAAACTATCCTTGTCGCAACAGGCTATAAAAAGTGGGGAATGACAACCTCTACACTGGCTGCGCATATTTTGACAGATTATGTGATGGATATAGAAAGTCCTTACAAGGAACTTTATCATCCTTCCCGCTTTGAATTGGACCCTGCCCTGAAGAAAGCAGCAACTTTCAACTTGGAGGTTGCGGGTCATTTTGTAAAGGGAAAGCTTGAGTTCGTACCTAAGGATCCGGAAGATTTGAAGGTCGGCGAAGGCGGGGTTGTCCTCGTTAACGGGAAACGGGCTGGCGGTTATAAGGATGAGACTGGACAGCTTTATTTGGTTGATACGACTTGTACACATTTGGGCTGTGAATGCGAATGGAACCATGCCGAAAAGACGTGGGACTGTCCGTGCCATGGTTCCCGTTTCTCGTATGGCGGTGATGTGGTTGAAGGTCCGGCTATCGAGGCGTTGAAAAAGCTGGAAGACTAGTACGACCAAAATGGCAATCCACATTAGGTGGATTGCCTCTTTTCATGTGAGGGCTTGTAATGGTGTTTTGAAAGGAGTTTGATAAGGCGCCCGTTGTTTTCTGCATCTTTCTTGGATTTTTTAACGCTTAACTAGTGAAAAAGGTTTATATAAAAAGCCACCAAAGCGGTGGCTAAGTATACTTAAGGCTTCATATTCATCCAGCTTTCAAGATAATGGATGGCGAACACAAGATTCCCGCCATATTGTGCTACACAGCGGAAAGCTCACCATCCATATACGCTTTGCCTTCTTCATGAAATGTAATAAGTAGGTGCTCCGTCCAGGGCATGTAGCTGAATACCTGCAGCTGATGCCTTGCTAATGAATTGCTTGTAGGCAGCATTCGGAATACTGCGGTTGATTTGCAGGTAAACCCGGTTGGCATTGTTTCCGTTGAGATACGCAATCACTTCATCCGGTTTCAATTGAATAAGGGCTGTATCCCAGAGCCAGGTTGCTCTCGATGTTCCTTCCTCGTTTACAACTCTTGAACCAAACTGATTTGCCAATGAACCAACCACCAATAATGTTAACATGATGAATCTTGTTGCGCAAAAAACATTGTTCTTCCTCTCTTGATTTGTCCCAGACATTCAAAAGAAGTCCGGCGGCGTGGCAGCCGTTCGGTTTCCCGGGTAGGCCCATCGCTTTGCGTCCCTGCCTTTAGACAGGTTTGCCTTTGTCAGATTTTGCTTTGATTGCTAATCTTATTATAGCGCCTTAGTACCTATTCAAAAATAAGTCTTTATAACACCAGAAAATATGACAAATTTCCGCAACGAAAAGCCACCCAGGGATTCCCCAAAGTGGCTGCAAAATTTTCCTCTTAATCGTCGTTTGGCCGGTTGCGCACAAGCCTGTCCTGGCCTGTCGTGAATTTTACCAGCTCCGAGCTTGTTTTACCGACCTTCTTGTTGTTGTTTATTTGCGCATTGCGGTTCCCCAGCTTTTGTCTGCCCATAATAAAAACACTCCTTTACCAGGATGTATTCATAGTTTGGGCTCTTGAACCCCGATTATGCTGGCAGTTTCTTCATTCCTCTTCCTAGCCTGTTATTTTTTGAACAGCATAGGCTTGCTCTAGGCCGGGCTGCCAAGCGTACTTACCAATAAACAGCAGTTATCCGAGATGCATATCCTGCTTGGCGGACACGCCTCCCTCCATTTAAGATCGCTGCTGTATTCCTACACAAAATCTCACTTGCTTTGTATACATCGAAAACAAGAGAGTGGATATACTTTATTTATAAAGCCTTTTAAAATGGATAGCGGAATAACGTTTAAGGTTATTCCCTCGTTACAAAACCAGTCCGCTTAAAACCATGAGAAGATTTAAAATGATGTGCCATATAACGGATGGAAAATTACTCTTGGATTTGATTGTTATACCACCGTAGACAATCCTCCAATTGAATTGACCAAACAGATTAGCCAAGGAAAACCTAATGAGTTACGCTGCAGGCCAAAGCCCAAGCTTGTTGCTGCCACTGCCCACTTTTCACCTAATTGCTCCGAAAACCGGCTCAAAAGAGCTCCTCTCCAAAAAGCTCTTTAAAAAAAGGCATTTGTAAATGCAAATAGAATAGCGAGTAGCCATATTTCCTGAAAATAAGACCAGCCATTACTAATAATAAAAGGCAAAAATACCGCCACATTGATTGTTATCGCTATCATCAGAAAGTGCTTAATCTTTATACAGTGGAAACCTGACCAGATGAAAGGAAAGCAGATCGGTTCATTCCAATCCGGTTTCCTCAAATATTTAATAAAAGTGGCTTTAAATAGAAATCCAATACAGCCATCGGTGGTAAAATCGCAACTAAAGATAACCTGCTTAACACAATCCGCCACTCTTTTGTTTCGAACTGCCCGTCCAATTTGAGTTTATAAACAGGTACATAAAGAACCCAATTCTAAATGTCATACTGGTAATAATGAGGGATATGGGATAGACGTACAAGCTAAACCGAATTCCTTTCATATCATATAACTAATCAGCTAAATAAAGGAGATTGGTATATGTATATTCGAAAGCGCAATCCTGCGAGGGATGATAATCGGTTAATTGATATAACAGTTAATAATTTTCGGACAAGCACAGCGGCGGTACGTGAAAAATTAAGGACGGCTGACGGGGTAGTCGTCGTTTGTACGGAGAATCATGAAGTTGCCGGGTATCTTTCGTACAGACTGGTTTTTCCTGGAACGGCATATATCACCTATGCAGTTTTGGATAAAGAATTCCAAGGGCAAGGAATTGGCCGTGCTTTACTTCCGAACTTAGTTGAGTATGCAAGAGAAAACGGAATCCGTGCTCTAACCGGATTTGTCAGCAATCAGAATATGAAGAGCTTGAATCTATTTATGAAATGGGGATTCGTCCCCATAGCTAACCGGCAAAACGGCTACTTAATTGGAAGACTTTTGTTATGAAGCAAGCAACTTGTATTTCTTAAACAAAAAAGTGTTCGCCCAGTTGAAAGCAGGGGAACACTTTTTCTTTTAGGTTCCGTAACCGCGCATATTTTGGGAAACCATCCCCTGTCTCTCCTTCTTAACGTATGTAACTTACTTACGGGCCTACTTTTTTATTCCAGAAAAATAAAAAAAAGTGTTCGCCCAGCCCATAGCTGGTGAACACTTTTTCCTTCTTAACAGGAACGTCTATTCCTGCCTCTGCGATCCTGGTCTCTTCTATCTTTGCGGTCCTTGTCTCTAGGATCTTTTAGGTCCTTGCCTCTTGTGTCTTTGCGATCCTTGTCTCTGGGATCTTTTAGATCCTTGCCTCTTGTGTCTTTACAATCCTTGTCTCTGGGATCTTTTAGATCCTTGCCTCTTGTGTCTTTACAATCCTTGTCTCTGGGATCTTTTAGGTCCTTGCCTCTTGTGTCTTTGCGATCCTTGTCTCTGGGATCTTTTAGATCCTTGCCCCCGACCGAGTCTCTTCCGCAGCAATTTGAATCTTTTCCAATGAAATCTTTTGAATGCTGGTCTTTCCCGGACGGAGTTTTGTCACTCAGACCCAACACAGAGGTATTTAGTAGCGGCAGGTTGCCAGATGGGATTTTTCCAAGAGGCGTCTTGCCGGATGGAATTTTGCCTGATAACAGATTGTTGGATAGTAGCGGGGTTTTTCCTCCTGTAGGAATCTTGCCTGTTAATCCCAATACGGAGTTGCCCATGTTGTTTTGTAAAGATTGCCTAAGGCTGTTCCGAAGAAGTTCCCTTGCAATCCTTTTTCCTCTGCTTTCACTCACCTGTATCACCTCCTTGTTACTGTCCTAATACTACTTTATGATTCTAGGACAAGTTTGCTCACGGACAAGTGATGACTTTTGAAAAAATAGGCTATTTAGAATTAAGGTTTTAAACTTAAATTCTTGGGCTTTTCCCCCTAGTTTTAATACTGACGCCTCATCCAGGGAATAAGAAAGTCATAAACTCCCTATCCCAATATGAGTCCTATCCTATAAATAGCACTATTCTAATGAGCTCATTTCCACTTCAGTGCATAGGATTCTACTCATTAACAAGGATTTGAATATTATCCATAATTGCCTCAATGTCTACTTTCTCTTGTGTGTTGGCCATTTTTATATAGTCCTCTAATTTGATTATCTTTGTCTATTAGGTACATGGTTGTATTGTGGGCGGTAGCCCCGCCATTTACCTTCTGAAATTTCATATGATACGAATCTGCAATTTCTATCGTTTCAGCAATGCTGCCTCTAAGTAATTTCCATCCGGATGGGTCAGCTTGAAAGTTTTTGTGCATACTTTTTAAGTATCTCTAAACTATCCGTTTCCGGGTCTAATGTAATTGCTAGTAACTCAACTTTCTCTCCAAACACGCCTTCCTTCTTCAATTCAGCCTGCATTTTTGCATAATCAATCATAGTTAGGGGACAAATATCCGGGCAATTTGTATAAAAAAATGCCAGGAGCTTCACTTTATGATTGTTAGAGTCATAGTTAGCCTTCTCTGTATAATTAAGAGGAAGCTTTTTTTAATACATCCTTGATACTTTGTTTATATTTGCTCATCTCGATATCGCCCTTCCTGTAAAAATTATTTTTTGCATACGATACCATATTGGATAGTGGGCATACGTGTATAGACAAATATACCGGGACCCAAAAAAAGGGCGGTTTTCCAAAGATGACTAGTTTGATCCTTCTCAATTTAATAACACTCTTTATAACAATCAACAAAATGGGAAATAACATTTTCAATGAACATCTTTGGGGAAGGTCTCTGATACATCTTCCGGCTACAATGGAGCGCTCTCGGATCGAACACCGTCCTGAAAAGGCACAAAGTGAAGAATGTCGTAGTATCGAGGTGCTAGGCACTACTAATAAAACATCTGTCGCATGGGTGGCAAGAGTTTAGCACATGATATTTTGGATTTGTGGTCTCTAAATAATAAAAAAGAGCTGTCCGAAAAAACCGCTGAATAACGGTTTCTCGGACAGCTTTTACCACAGATTCTTTATTCCTCGGCCTAGTCTGCTGTTTGTTTTTCAGCCGCAAGTACTGGCGCCTTCCTAGCCCTGGTTGCTTGTTCGTAGGCAAAGGCAATCTGGATAAGCACCGGCTCGCTCCAGGCCGTTCCGGCAAACGTAATCCCAACAGGTTCTCCTTCATCGGTATATCCTGCCGGTACGCAAACTGAAGGATACCCCGCCCGCGCAGACAAGTCGCAGCCTTCCTCATGTGGAAAAAGAATCGCATCAACCCCATAATCCTTTAGCACGAAGTCAATTCCGTTTTCCTTTGCATGATACTCGTTAAATTCAAGTGACCGGATATACTCCTCCTCGTACAGCCCGCCGCTTGTTGCCTCAGAGTTGTTTAGGACATCCTGCCCGTAACGGAGCATCTCCTCAGGATTTTCATCATTGAAGCGAATTACATCGGCAAGTGTCCTAACTTCGGCTGACGGTGCGAGCCCTTTTAAATAAGCATTAACGCCCGCTTTAAACTCATATTTTAACACTTCCCAATCCCACATCAATCTCGCGGATGGGATAACAACATCGACTACCTCTGCTCCCAGCGTTTTCAGCACTTCAATCGCCTGATCGGCTATCTTCGCTTTTTTTTCACCAGCTTGGGAAAAATAAAAATCACGGGCAATCCCTATTCTTTTCCCAGTAAGCCCCTCCTCCAAAAAGGCTGTAAAGTCAACATGTTCTAATGGATTTGCATGCGTCGCCTGATCCGCTGAGTCAACCCCGGATAACGCTGACAGCAAGATGGCCGCATCGGTTACCGTCCGAGCCATAGGGCCGGCCGTATCCTGGGAATGGGCAATCGGAATAATGCCGCGGCGGCTGATTAGACCGACCGTCGGTTTAACGCCGACTAGTGAATTCTGGCAAGCTGGATTTAGGATGGACCCGGAAGTCTCCGTCCCAACTGCTACGGCCGCAAAGTTTGCGGCAATTGCAGCGCCAGACCCGGAGCTTGATCCGCCAACATTAAAAATTCCTGGCCCATAAGGATTCAAAGTCTGCCCACCGCGTGATGAGTAGCCGCTTTCCATTTCATAGGCCATGTAATTTGCCCATTCAGTCATGTTTGTTTTTCCAAGAATGACAGCACCGGCTATCCTAAGGCTTAGAGCAACCTCAGAGTCCTCGATTGCATATGAATCAGCCAGTGCTTTTGAACCTGCACTTGTATGCAGCTTATCTGCTGTGTCGATATTATCCTTCAGCAGCACCGGGATACCATGCAACGGGCTACGAGGGCCATCCGCCTTGCGCTCGGCATCCAATGCCGCCGCAATATGCAGCGCCTCGGGATTGATTTCTAGCACTGACCGCAGCTCCGATCCTTTATGGTCATACTGAGAAATTCGGTACAGGTACATCAGCACGAGCTCCTTCGATGTTAGCTCGCCGGATTTCATCTTTTCCTGCATATCTTCAATTGTGGCTTCTTCAAGCCAGGTATCATACAAATGCTTCAGTTTTGGATTTTGCAAACTCCCTGCCCCTTTTCTATGCCAAGTTTATTATTTTTATTTCGCCAATCGGCTATCCAAAACCTTTTTTATAAAAATAAAAGCCCCAATACTGGGGCTAATGCTTTGTTCTTGTATTAGTAACGTTTCACTTGCTCTTACACTTTGAAATGTCGCCAACGGCCACCATTGGTATCATTTCACCTGCGTTTTCGCTTTAAAATGTCGTCAATAGCCTGTATTGGCAACGTTTTGATAACTTTTTCCCACTGAAATGTTATCAATAGTCTGTATTGGTTCCGTTTCGCCTACTGATTACTAGCAGAAATGTTACCAACGATTATTTCCTTTTCGCCCGTTCAAGCTGGCGGATATTGTCTACCGCAATTTGGCCTTTATAGAAAATCCGTTTTTCAACAGAAAGATTCAACTTCTTTGCAAAAATCTTCAACTCGCGCTCTTCCCGCTCGGTTACGAGCGAAATGACCGTTCCATCTGCACCCATCCGGCCAGTCCTTCCCGAACGGTGGATGTACTGCTCGATATCCCGTGGGAAATCCACATGGACCACATGCGTGACTCCTTGAATATCGAGGCCGCGCGCCGCGACATCGGTTGCCACAAGCATGTTTATTTTCCCATCACGAAAATCTTTAATAGCCTTCTGCCTGACCGTTTTATCCAACTCACTGTGGAGGAGGCCTGCAGATAACTCTTTAAACTGAAGCTTTGCGGTAATTACCCCAATCTCGGTTATATCATTAATAAACGCAAGTGTCTTAATGTTTTGGAGGCGGGCAATTTTCTCAAGCAAGAGCAGCTTTTCCCGTGGCTCACATGAGAAATAAATATGCTCGACCTTCCCTTGCTCGATTGACGTATCCTTTTTAATACGAATTACTTCCGGATTTTCTGTCAGCCTCTTGGCCATCTCTTCTGTTTCCGGCTTCATTGTTGCTGAGAACAGCACCACTTGGCGGGACTTCAGCGAAGATTTAACAATATCCTCCACCTGCCCGATATGCTCGCGAACCAGCAGCTGATCACCTTCATCTAATACAACCATCTTCACTTCATGCATCTTGATTTTCTTCTGCTTTATTAATTCATTCATCCGGCCTGGTGTCCCGAAGGCAATATGCGGCTTTTTCTTAAGCTTCTCAAGCTGCCGTTTCACGTTGGCGCCGCCAATGAACGTTGCGCCGCGGATGCCGCTCCCTTCCGACCATTTCTGGAATTCTTGATACACCTGCATAATTAGCTCCTGGCTGGACGCAAGCACGACCGCCTGAAGCCCAATGCTTGAGCTGTCGATTTTCTCGAGGACTGGCAGCAAGTACGCAAGTGTCTTTCCGGTCCCAGTCGGCGACTCGGCAATCAAATCACGTCCATCAAGGATCGCCGGGATTGCGGCCTCCTGAATTGACGTCGGCTGCTTAAAACCCGACTTCTCCCAAACATTTTGAACAAATGGCTTAAAAGTTTCTTGTATATTCAGCATAAACTGCTCCTTTTTCACAGGTGATTGTTCCTATTATAAGGATAATTCCGGGATAAATCCATTCACGCCCGTTTTGGGAAAAGAATGCTGCCGATACGTTCAGCCTTTACCTCATTGGCTATACCCCCGGTTTATGTTTGTTCCTTTCCTTACAAACTTGCCATGCTCCGGGACGGCGATTTGATTGAAGTGGCTGACAAGGTAATCAAGGGCTTCTACAAGTTCATCCCCGTTCATGGGTAGGCCATGTCCGGTGACTGCGAGTACTGGCTTTAAAAACAAGAGTTCCTTGACTGATTGGTACGCGGCTTCCCAGTCTGTTGTGTAGTACTTTGGCGGGCCGCTGATTTCCTGTGTTTGTGTTAGTACCTTATATAGAGATTCCTGTTTCACCGTTACAAATGCGTCCCCGGCAATCAGGGACCTGTCACGCTCCCGGAACAGTGAAATATGCCCCGGAGTATGACCTGGAGTATGCACCCATATCCATTCCTCAAGGCCCGGAACACCTCCATTATTAGGCAATGCCTCTATCCTGTTACCGAGATTGATGCCGTGATTGGGGAAAAGAGGGGAAAGCTCAGAGACCAGGCCGCCATCCGTCTCGGGGTCTCCTTTCGGGTAATCCGCTCTCCCGGTCAAGTAAGGGAGTTCCAAACGATGTGCATAGACAGGCACCTCCCACCTTTCAAGCAACTCAGCAAGCGACCCAACATGGTCAAAATGTCCATGAGTCAAAATAATTGAAGCTGGTTTCGCCCCTTTTCCAAACCGATCCTCGACAGCTTTTATAATTTCATCTGCACACTTCGGCATTCCTGAGTCAATCAACGAGAAGCTTCCTTCTGTTTCCGGATTGCCAATTAGAAACAAATTCACAATTTTTGTTGTATACATATAAACGTCATCAAGAACATTAATGCCAATTTTATCGCCGATGCTTATTAGCGGCAAAATTGAATTCTCAAATTTGTAATCCATTGTTTTCTCCTCCGGCCACACCGATTCTTATTCTTACTATGTGAACAGCACTCATTTTTATCCAGCTAACGCTCACTCACCTTAATTTTGACAGTTTTGTCAAAGCAAATTTGAAACTATTGTGAACAATGGCCGGACGGCAACTTTATTGAGGGAACCAATGATATGATAAAAACAATACGATACCAACATATCGGAGTTGAAAATAATGCTAAAAAAGACCCTATTAATCATCGTCCTGTTATTTTTGGCGATTTCCAATAAAGCACTTGCAGACACTCATATAAATCCATTCCTTTTGAACACAACAATTGAAATGGCTTCTCCTCAGGATTCCACTCCTATTGCAGCTAAAACTAAAGTCTTGTCGGAAGGTGAAACCTTGCCCATACAGTCCTTTATCATTCCTGTTGTTGCAGCAGTTTTAATTATCGGCGGACTTATCTTTTATTGGTTTTACTTTAGGAAGAAACTCGTTTAAACCCAACACTTTCGAACCTGTTAACCAAAATCGTCCGAGGCATTATGCCCCGGACGATTTTTTAATGGCCGATATTGTTGACCGACGGAATCAGCATCCTGAATTCCTCATACGTAATCATTGTTTCCCAATGGCCGGTCAGCTTGGCAATTGCGACAACAATAAAGAAGGTTGCAAAGAAAGCGATAGGAATGGTCCATTTATTAACCTTTTTGTTGGCAACCGTCATGTTCAGCGTATCTTTGACAGGGCAGACTTCCACACACGACATACATGCCGAGCAATCCGGAGTCCTGACTGCCTTTTTCGTCGAAACGGAAATACGCTGAGGACAAACCCTTGTACAAGCATTGCAATCGATACAGGTTTCTTCGTTCCTCTTGATTTTGGTAATCCCCAAAACAGAACCCAGGCCGATCATCGCACCGTACGGGCACAGGACGCGACACCAGAAATTTTTAAAGAAAACCGACAGGACGGCAAGTACAAGCAAGACAGTCAACCCTACACCGCCAATATTTAAAAAGAACATCATCATCTTTACATCGGAAATTTTATTATAATTACCAGCCATGAAGTCAATCGCATAAAAAACCGGCATATCAAAAATGATCGCCTTTATGAAGAAAATCAGTATCAAGTATTTTAATGGCGTAAGAATCCAAATGAGCCATCTTGGCATGTCAAAGTTCCGTTTGAAGAGCTTTCTGCCAAACCTGGCAAGCCATTCACCAAGAGTTCCAATTGGACAAATCCAGCCGCAGAATGCTTTCCGAAAAATAAAACCAGAAGCTACAAAAAATGTGAATAGTACAAGTCCTGCAGGATGGATTGGGTCAAAGATGCCTGTCGTGACCCAAACCTTTAAGCCCACAAGCGCTGAAACCGGCAGGAATCCCTCTACCACGCCTGGTCTTGGCACGAGCGGCTCAATGCCCATCGTATTGAAATGCTGATAAAACTGATAAAAGCGAAACCCGACAAATAGCATGAACAATGCAAATGCAATTTGCACCGCCATCCTAGTATATTGGATAGGGTGCCTCTTGACCCGCTTATAATACTTTGTTAATGCGGACATGTCTTTCTCCCTCCGTTTCATTCCTTATACCGGACACTTAAACTAACCATCAAAAAGGAATTCTGGCAGTTTTGATCTATATCCACTATAAAAAATGTTTCGGAGGGAGTATGTGATATAAATAACAAAGTTGGGAAGTTCGGAAAAATGACACACAAATTGACCGTCTAAATGAACAATGGGTGAACGTCTGGCGCTTATTGGAACCATTTCTTCCTCTGCAGTATGGCAAAATGTGCCATCCTCTGCAACAGAGCAAAATGAATCCAATGAGCTGTATTGGAAACATTTCACCCTCTGCAGGAAGCTAAAATGTGCCCAATGAACAGTTTTTTAATCAATAATGGCCATATTTTCCCTCTTCCATCGGAAGGATGTTATTCTTTTTCCACTTTAAAAATAATCCCGTTCTGTTTCCTTGCTTCACCTATGACTTCGAGCACAATGCGAGATTGCTGCTTCAATTCCTGGTAAGCTTCATTCTGCTTTTGCTCAATGATATCTGCAAAGCGTGCTGCTTCGTACATCATGTCCTCCTCAGCAGGCTGGGAACCGAAGCTAAGCTTCTCGCCGCTTTTCCTGTCCAGAAATTCAATTGACGAAATCGGGGCCACATCTCCAAGGATAAAGGTTCCGCTCTCCCCATGGATTTCACACGGAATAAATGAATCGGATATTTTCGAGCACATGATCGTACAAACAAAGCCTGGATAGGACAATACAAGAGTTCCGGAGCCATCAACCCCTGTCGGCAGCATGACTGGGGAGTACGACACCTTTTGCGGCCTGCCAAACAGCCTGACGGCAAGATGGATTGCATAGACACCGAGGTCCATTAGAGCGCCGCCGGAGAATTTTGCTGAAAAAATATTTGGTTCTTCACCTTTTAAAACGAGGTCATAGCGGGAGGAGTATTTCATATAGGTAAGAAATGCGCTCCTCAAAGTCCCCGCTCGGCCAAGCTCCTCTCTCAGGATGTCAAGATTCGGCGAATGAATATTGCGGATTGCCTCAAATAAATAGACTCCATTTTTCTCCGCTACACGAAATGCCTCTTCCAGCTCTTTTGAGTTTGTAAACATTGGTTTTTCGCAGAACACGTGCTTCTTATTTTTCAAAAAAAGAAGTGCCTGCCTGAAATGCTCGGAGTTTGGAGATGCTATGTAGACTGCGTCGATATCTGGGCTTTGTGCCATTTCTTCAAGGTTTGTGTAAATCCGAGGAGCACCAGTATGATCAGCAAATGTACGAGCCTTATCCGCAGAGCGGGAATAGATTGCTTTAAGCTCAAGTTTTCCGCTAAGACGAGCTGCCGAAATGAACGCCTCTGTAATCCAGCTCGTCCCGATTGTTGCAAGATTAATCATCGAAGATACCGCCTTTATGGTTTTTCTTTCATTTTAGGCTTATTGGGACCGATGTCAAAATTAAGGTCTTAAATGGCGGGTTTTATGGAAAAATAGTAATATATATGATATATATACAAATAACATTTATTGCGCTTTATGAAAGAGGTAGAAAACTGTGGAGCATACTTCATCTAATTTTATCCGCGATATCATCATAAAAGACTTGGAATCAGGAAAGCGTGACAGCGTTGTGACCCGCTTCCCTCCTGAACCGAATGGCTACCTGCATATCGGGCATGCCAAATCAATCATCCTGAACTTCGGCCTGGCTGACGAGTTCAAGGGAACCACCAATCTACGCTTTGATGACACCAATCCTTTGAAGGAAGACATTGAATACGTCAATTCAATCAAGGAAGATGTCCAATGGCTTGGCTTCGAGTGGGACAATCTTTATTTTGCTTCTGATTATTTTGAGGAAATGTACAACCGAGCTGTACTATTAATTAAAAAGGGGCTTGCCTATGTGGACGACCTGTCCGCTGATGAAATTCGCGAGTACCGCGGTACGTTGACAGAGCCAGGCAAGGAAAGCCCGTACCGGAATCGTTCCATTGAGGAAAACCTTGACCTGTTTGAACGGATGAGGGCCGGCGAATTTGGGAATGGCGAGAAAGTGCTCCGCGCAAAAATTGATATGGGCTCACCGAATATCAACCTTCGTGATCCTGTCATTTACCGGATTTCACATACAACTCACCACAACACTGGCGACAAATGGTGCATCTATCCGATGTATGCATTTGCCCACCCGATCGAGGATGCGATTGAAGGTGTGACTCACTCGATTTGTACGATTGAGTTTGAGGACCAGCGCCCATTTTACAATTGGGTTGTCGAGCAATGTGAAATGGAGGCAACTCCGCAGCAAATTGAGTTCGGCCGCCTGAATGTCACCAATACAGTTATGAGCAAACGCAAATTAAAGCAGTTGGTTGACGAAGGCTTCGTTGACGGCTGGGACGATCCACGGATGCCGACAATCTCCGGGATGCGCCGCCGCGGCTATACCCCTGAATCGATTCGTTCGTTCGTCCGCGAAACAGGCGTTTCAAAAGGATCTGGCGCGGTCGACGAGCAAATGCTTGAGCACTTTGTCCGTGAAGATTTAAAGATGAAGGCGCTTCGGACGATGGCGATTCTGAACCCGCTCAAGGTTGTTATCACCAATTATCCTGAAAGTGAAGTAGAATGGCTTGAGGCTGAGAACAATCCGGAAAATGAGGAAATGGGCAAAAGGCAAATTCCGTTCTCCCGCGAAATTTATATTGAGCAGGACGACTTCATGGAGAACCCTCCAGCCAAGTACTTCCGCCTCTTCCCTGGCAACGAAGTTCGCCTGAAGCACGCGTATTTCATTAAATGCGAGGAAGTCGTTAAAGACGAGGATGGCAATGTTGTCGAGCTTCGCTGCACGTACGACCCGGAAACAAAGAGCGGCACTGGTTTTACCGGCCGGAAAGTAAAAGGAACGATTCACTGGGTTGAAGCAAGCCAGGCTGTTCCTGCCGAGTTCCGTTTGTACGAGCCGCTAATCCTTGATGACAACGGCGAAGAAGATGGCGAAGATGATACGAAAACGTTCCTGGACAAGGTGAATCCAAATTCGCTTCAGGTACTGCAAGGCTTTGTCGAGCCAAACATGAAGGGTGTGGCAGCCCAGGAGAAGTTCCAGTTCTTCCGCCACGGCTACTTTAATGTAGACCCGAAATATACAAATGAAGAAAAACCGGTATTCAACCGGATTGTTTCGTTGAAGAGTTCGTTTAAACTATAAAAAGACTATAGCCCCTTCCCATACTGGGAAAGGGCTTGTTTTATATAATTTCACTTTTGATTTCATCAATTTGCGCTGTATGCCTTTTTTCATGAAAGCCGATAAAATCGACGAGATTCTTCAGACTCATCCGCCCAAACGCTTCATCCTCGATTGACTTGTTTATAAAGGCTTCCTCACCCTCCTTTTTTACCAATTGCTCAAGGTTTTCCCTCGACTCAAGGAGAAGCGCACATACGTCCTGCTTTTCAAGAAACTGAGCTGGAGGTTCTGTTTCTGATTTCACCTTCCTGGTTCTGTCCACTATAAAACTGAAATCCCGCTCCTCCGCTTTTTCACTTTCAAGCTCCAAACTTTCACGTAATGAGCCTACAATCTGTTTTTCCGTCGTGTAGAGATGATGGGCAACCTGGGCTGCGCTCCACCTGTCCTCAGCTGGCTTTTGGTTAAATTGTTCTTCGGTGAACTCCATAATGCATCGCATTAAGTCTTCCCGGATTGATTTAAGTTGTGACAGCATTCTACTCACCTCGTTTATTATCTAGTTTCCCTCTGCAACCACTGGTAAAACTAGTTAAATAGAATCCTCTTTACTAGCGCAATATTAATTCAGCGATTTTTTAATTAATTCTAACAGTTTTGAGATTAATTCAGCGGTTTTGAAATTAATTCTTAAAGTGCATAATATTCGGAAAACTAATACCAAAAAAGGCGGGGCTTACTTAACCCCCGCCAATCTTATTCATATCTCAATGATTCTATCGGGTCGAGCTTTGATGCCTTGTTCGCCGGCAGGATTCCGAAAATCACGCCGATGACCATTGAGAACAGGACACCGCCGACAACAACCTGCCAGGAAACGAGTGAAGGCCAGCCTGCGAATATGCTTACCAATGTCGCAACGCCCCAGCCGAGGCCAATTCCCAGAATACCGCCAATCAATGTCAACGTCACAGACTCAATCAGGAACTGTGTGAGTACCTGATTTCGGGTTGCTCCAAGCGCCATCCGAATCCCGATTTCCCGCGTCCGTTCTGTGACAGAGACGAGCATGATATTCATTACACCAATACCGCCGACAAACAGTGATATCCCGGCAATGCTGCCGATGATGAGGGTCATGATATTCGTAATTTGGCCCACTCCTGCCGCTATTTCTTCCATATTGATGACCCGGTACGACTCCTCCGTATTATGAAGATTATTCAGTGTCCTTTCAGCCTTTTTGCCGGCTGTCTGGATATGGTCCGGCTCATCGGCCTGAAGGGTCACTTGCGTGTAATCCGAGCTGCCATACATCATCCGCCACGTCTGGAAGGGCATATACACTTCCATTGAACCAAACGCGAACAATCCTTCGGGCTTTTCGAGTACACCGATAATTTCCACAGGCTGATTAGCAACCAGAATAACCTTTCCTACAGGAGATTTCCCTTCAAAAAGCTCTTCCTGAAGCTTGTTGCTCGCAAGCCCTACCCGCCTGCCACCAAGGAAGTCAGAGGAGGAAAGCTCCCTCCCCTTTTCAATCTTCAATTCATACAGGTCCATATACTCTTTTGTAATTCCAACTGCAGAAACATCTATCGTCTTTTCCTTCAGCCTGGCAGAGGAAAATTGAGTGCTCGAAGCGACAACTCGTTTCACTTCTGGGATTTGTTCAAGAGCACGAATATCTTCCTGGGTGAAGGGGGCTTTAAGCATAATATTTGGATTGGCACGGATTTCTTCGTCAGAAGGCTGATAAAATACTTCAATCGTATTGCCGGGTCCGGTTATCTGCTCCTTCAGCATCGCTTCACCGCCCTGGCCAATCGCCACGACGATGATGACTGCCCCTACCCCGATGATAATGCCCAGCATAGTCAAAATGGATCTCAGCTTATGTGCCTTCAGTGAGCTCAATGCCATCTTGAAATTTTCCATTACACTCATCAGCGCATCCCCCATTCCTCGGAATCGGGCCGGACAATCTCGCCATCCCTGACAAGGATAGTCCGATTCGCGTATTCGGCAATTTCCGGCTCATGGGTGACAACAATGACCGTAACGCCTTCTTCCTGGTTGAGCTTCTGGAATTGCTCCATAATCGTCATGCTCGTTTTAGTATCCAGCGCTCCCGTAGGTTCATCAGCAAGGATAATTGACGGACGATTGACGATGGCGCGGGCAATGGCCACCCGTTGTTTCTGGCCTCCTGAGAGTTCGTTAGGCATATGGTCCATCCTGTCCCAAAGACCCATTTTACCAAGAGCCTCCTCGGCCCGTTCCTCGCGCTCATCCTTACCCAATCCCGCATAAATCATTGGAAGCTCAACATTTTTGCGGGCAGACAATCTTGGCAGCAAGTGAAACTGCTGAAATACGAAACCTATTGACCTGTTTCGCACTCCAGCAAGCTCTGCTTCCTTATAATCCGAGATATTGACTCCCTCAAGGAGGTATGTTCCTTCAGATGCTTTATCAAGGCAGCCAATAATATTCATGAGCGTTGATTTTCCCGATCCGGAAGGGCCCATTATGGCAACAAACTCGCCCTCTTCAATCGTTAAATCAACTTCCTTCAGGACATCGATTTTCTCGGAGCCAATGGTATAGGATTTTGTGACTGACCTTAGCTCAATCATTTAACAGTCACTTCCATCCCGTCCTCAAGATCTTCATTCGGGTCAGTGACTACCTTCTCCTTCAGTTCCAGCCCCTCAGTAATTTCAACCTCGGTGCCGGAAATAATGCCTGTCTTCACCTCTCGCTTGTAGACGATGCCTATTTCTGCGACAAATACATACTGCTTATCACCGTCGTCAATAAGCGCAGAATCTGGGAGGACAATCCCTGTCTTCTTCTCGATTTCAATTTCCATAATGACTTGGAAACCGGGCTTCAGGACGGAGTTTTTCCCGCTAAGCTTAACAAACACTGGATACTGGACTGCCTCCTGAGGGGCACCAGCCAGTTGAGTTTCTGGCAGTTTGCCTACCTTTGTTACTTCCGCAGCCCATTCCTTGTCTTGAATCGCGTCGGAGCGAACATTTACCTTTTGTCCAAGGCTAACTTTCAATGTGTCATATTCGGATAAAAGGCCTTTGGCCACCAGGCCATCCATTTTTCCAACAACAACGGCTGGCTCTGCACCCGCCGCTGTTGCATTTTCGTTCACCAGCAGGACGGTACCGTCTATATTACTCTTGATCTCCAATTCTGCTGTTCTCTTCTCAATGCTTTCTTCTTGCAGGTTGGCCTGCTTAAGCTCAAGCTCGGCAATCTGCAATTCAGCTTCAAGCTGGCTAATCTGCGCAGCTACCTGGGAAAGAGCGGCAGGGTCTGGAAGAAGTGTGTTTGACAAGGCCTCCTCCTGCGCCCTTAGCTCGGTCAGCTGGCTTTCAGTTTGGGAGATTCTAAGATTAGTTGATTCGAGAGAAAGGCTATTCTGCTCTTCCTCAAGCTGAAGCTGGGCATTTTCAAATCTGGCTAAGACAGTGCCTTTTTTAATAGACTGTCCTTCCTCAACAGTAATTTCCTTCAAAGTACCGCGTTCTGGAGAAGGATAGACAATCTGTTCCTGTTCAAGGCTAATTGTTCCCGGCACTAGCAAAAAAGAGGAAATTTCGTCTTCCGCCACTTCGATTACCTTCACTGATGGGCCTTTCGCGTAAACCTCCCGATAGACGCTGACACCAATCATGGCCGAAAGCAGCAATAGGATGAGTGTGCCTATCAATATTTTCTTTTTCATAAGAAGTTAGGCGCCTCCCGGTATCATGGACCCAAGAAGAGCCATCAAAATACCAATCAGGAAGAAAATAATTGCAATCGTCCATGATAGCCACTTCGAAAGTCCCGCCACTTTGTGGAGGCCGATTGCCGTAAGAATCGTTGACCAGATGGTAAAGACCTCGATTGCTCCAAGCACACCAGTGTCCTTGCCAAGCAAGCCTCCTAACGAAGTGACATGAGTCTCATAGCTTGTCCCTATCAAATTACCAATGATCATATTCAGCAGATGGCCAACCGATGTTACAAATACAATGTATGTATTCATTGAAAACAATTGCCTGAACGTAACAGGTGAGCCAGCAATCTTTGTGATGGCAAGGTAAATAGCGCTTGAAATTAGCACTGTTAGGATCGGGATGAGCACTCCTGAACCAATCATCGTATACTTTGTAAAAGCAAGAACCATGTCTAAATCCTGTTCAGAAATTCCCGGGCCGGCCACGTCACTTGGTTTCATCAGCCGGGACATTAGCCACATTGCAACAACCTCAATGATGGTTACAATTAGCAGCGGTACCCAAATTTTCGGTTTTTTCCTGATTCGTTCAAAGGTCTCGATCGGGCTGGTAAAAATCCCAATCAAGGATGGTGCTGGCTGTTTCACGTTTGCCTCTACTTGCGGTTCCATAGCTGTTCCCCCTTAAAGCTTAATAAGAAAACCGTACCATATTTAGGAATTTCTATAAATAGATAAGTCGAATTTTTGCGAATTTTACAGTTAAAGCAAGCAAAGCTAACAAATTTTAATTGCGCTTAATAGAACCCATCCTCCACCGAGAGTTAATTGAATATTATTCAATGAAAAACTAAGGAACAAAAAAACACTTATAACACAATAGGCCTGGCTCAAAAAGCCAGGCCTGTTGCATTTAAGAATTCCTGAAAAACATATATATAGCCGCCATCAGCAAAATGGTGCCGATTGACCGATCAAGCCCAAAAGATACCTGCCGGCTGCCAAACCATCCGAAATGGTCAATAACGGCGCTAAGCAAGATCTGCCCGGCCATGACCGCTACCATCGTAGCCGTTACACCTAGTTGCGGCACAAGCGTCACAAGTATGAAAACATAAAACGCCCCCAATAGGCCTCCTGCAAGCTGCCACTTCGGAACTCCGAAAGTTAAAAGCACATTGCCTTTCCCTAAAATCGGCATCAGTATAGCAAGCGCAATCGTCCCAATAACAAAGGAGACAAACGACGCTTCAATTGTTCCGACTGTTTTTCCAAGTCTGCTATTAACTGCCGACTGTATGCTGACTGCCATCCCGCCAAGTACAGCAAGGAGAGGCAAAAGTATTTTTCCCAAAAAAAGCCCTCCTTCTTAAAACCGTTTACATTATAGCAGTTTACCTTTTCCTATGTATAATGACAAAGACAATTGGCTATATCTGTTAAAAAAGTTCAAATACAGTCAGCATGATTTCAGTTGATTGTTAGTATTGAAATGCAGGTAATCTTGTCTGTCCCTCCTTTTTCTACTGGTACATATACTATACAGGGCAGAAGTGGCTATCTCTTCACGCTGGATGAACCGTTTATATACAGGAAAATTATTATTATTACACCCGGGAGGAACACACAATGAACTTCATTGGAAAAACTCAGCTAGCCGCCATAGGCTTTGCAGTTGGCTGGCTGATTTATTTAAATATACTGGCATTAGCGAATGATTCTAATCAAACCATGCCCTACATTGATTGGTTGGTATATATCCTAGCCTTCTTACTGGGAACAGCCATCTTTTTCTATACAAAACGGTATATAGGCAAGCAATGGCTCGCAGCACCTTTCGTACTTGTCCCTTATATCTTTCTTTATCACCCGCTCCTGCCAATTTTTCAACGGGCAATTAGCAGTGAAGGATATAACCAAAGGCTATTGCTTTTTTTCAAGTCAACGAGCCCCTACATTCTCCTCATAACAGCTTTGGCATTTATGGGCGGCATCCTATTCACGAAAAAAATCTAAGAGTGAAAAATCCTCCCGTCATTTGGCGGAAGGATTTTTTCTCTTACTTCTGTTTCTCACTCATAATCTCATTTAAATGCTGTCATTTCCCTAACAGCTTGGTCTATCTTCGCATTAATTTCATCACTTCTGCCAGCATAAAACATCAGTACATTCCTGGATTTGTAAATCTGATAGCCAATCAGGTTCATTGTGGCGGTGGACTCATTAAATTGATTGGCTGCCGAGTCAACTTCATATTCATTTTGAAACACATACACAGAAATTTGCCCTTCAGAAAGATTATAAATAACGGGTTCGAGCCGATTCAAATCTTGATGGAAGATATTTTCCTCGATGCGCTCGGCATTATTAATCTCAAGGCCCTGCGTCCTCAGAGATTCCTCCACCAATTCGAGCGACAACAGAACCGTGCTCGCATCCTCTTTAGCATCCGAATAAGCTCCATCGCTATCATGTGCAACCTTAGCAGATTCCTGTTGGCTCGTTGAACTCATTGGTAATGAAAGCCCAATAAAAACAAAGAGGAACAAGGCTGCGACCCCCGCAATGCCCCACATGGACTTTTTAAAAATTTTCATCCTTCTATCGTTCCTGCCCAGCCGGTTTGCCTCTTCCAATAAGTTACCGTGGATACTCTTGAATGCTTTCGGGGCTAACTGTTTTTCTGGCATACTCTTCAAGGCAAACTCGAGTTCACGAAATTCTTCCTGACCATTCATTGAGGCTCCCTCCTTTCTGGCTGCGAAGAGCTTTTAAAGCACGGTGATAATTTGTCCTGACCATATCAGGAGTCCAATTTAATACCTCTGCCGTCTCAGCCACACTCAATTCCTTGATGCCCCTTAATATGACAACATCCCGGTAGCTCTGTTTTAGCTTTTGAATTGAAGACAGCAACTCCTGTGCCTGTTCATTTCCTTCAAAAATTGATTCCGGGGTCTCCCCAGACATGCCCTCATGTCTCTTATCCAGTTTGGCTATTGTTTCCCATATCCTGTTTTTCTTCTTTCTTGCTTCATCAATAGCCACATTGCGGGCAATCGTAAATAGCCACGTCTTGGGGCTTGAGTTGTAATTAAAGCTATCTAGCCCTTTCAGTGCCTTTATGAATGTTTCCTGCACCAAGTCCTCCACATCGCGCTTGCCTGTGTAGTAAATCAAAAAATTATAGACATCGTGGCTATAAGCATGGAACCACTCTGAGATGATTTCTTGTCTCGACATTAGTTTTTCCCCCGTTTTCCCTCTCGTATATTAGACGGAAGTTCTGTCATTCTATAACACTCCATGCAAGAAAAAGATTAAAAAAACCACAGCTCTGCCTCGATTCCTCTAAAAAGTTGGCGCTATGGGAGGAACTCGCGGAATAGACCCGAATGAAAAGCTGAATAAAGGCAGCAATTCATTGCCCAGCTCCGCCCCTTCACAAAAAACAGCCTGGCAGAAAATCCACCAGACTTCTTACTTTCTATAGTACATTTTTAAAATTGAAATACCACCCTTAATTTACCAATATTTCTTTTCCAGGTAATGCAAGAAAGAAGAGCTTTTGCAGCAACCCTTTGATAAAACCTGTGTTCCTTAACAAATCTATAATTCTATGTATAGTTTTTATCATCTGCAAGACATATTGCAGATGGCACTTGTAGTATTAGAACTCCCAATAGTCTTTAAAGCTATAAATAAATATAATACGTTTCGGTGTTCCGTTTCACCGTACAGCCATTTTTTAAAAAAACCTTTTGCATTTTTCTATTTGCCTGATGGGTGCTGCCAACATAATAGCTTGCGCCAAGGCCCATAAGCATATGAAGGGACTGTGCATGCAACACTGGACCCAGGCCCCGTCCCCTTGCTTCAGGAAGAATGCCGAAGTAAAACAACCTTCCCTCCTCATATGTACCAGGCTCAATATGCGGGATCGTAACTCCAATTGGTACATCTTTTTCAAAAAAGACTCGGCAGGCACTGCGCCAGCTCTCGCCGAGTTCAGCCCTTACCGACTGGAGATGCTCGTCCAGAGAGAGAGTGGACTGCTGATTGGCGGAAAAACTCATCGACTGGCCCCAGTATTTTTTGAATTCCTCGTCAGCCAGGCCGGAACTATCGAGCGAAAGCCAATCCAACGAAACCTCTGGCATTGGCAAGTCATGTAAATCCCTATACACTTCCACGCTTGAGGAGAAATGTTTAAAACCGCTTTCTAGTAAAGCCTCAACAATTGAAGCTTCATCAACTGTTTCTTTTTCAAATATAAAACCTGCCCGTTTTGCCCCAAACCTTGAAGCCATTTGGACGAACATTCTTACTTTATCTCCCCAGTTCAGAACCAAGCCTGGATGGGCCTGCTGTTCAATAACCAATGACTCCGGCAATCCATACAACAGCTTAAATCCTTCCCCAAATAGCTGATTAACCAACTTTATTGATTCCTGTTTCTTTTCCACAAATCTCTCCCCTAGCTCTTACCTTATTTTTATAAAGTTCAGCCATATACTCTTTTTATTTGCGCATTGTCTTCAGTTAAGCTTAGCTCAAACACATCCGGATTGGATAGGGACCTCCATTGTTCAAATCCAAAGTTTCTATCATAGTGATTCAAAATTAGGGCAAGCAGGTTCCCATGCGTTACGAATGCAGCGTTGCCTATGGAATGTGCCAGAACGTTGTTAAGGGCGGCAAGACCTCTTTCCATTGCCTTTCTGCCTGATTCCCCTCCTTCAAACTCCAAATCTGGATTTGCAAATGACTGTTCAAGCATAGACAGCCAATTCTTTGTTGGAGTTGAAGTCAATACCCGTTCTGCTAATCTTGGATCTGTTTTTATAGGTAATCTAGTCTTTTCCGCAAACGGTCTTATTGACGAAACCGCCCTCTCATAGGGACTGGAAACAATATAGCTGATCTTCCTGCCTATTAATAACCCAGCCAGCTCACGGGCCTGTGCTTTTCCCAACGGGGTAAGGGCAGCATCCGGCTCCTGTCCATCTGCTTGGCAATGGCGAATGATATAAACCTTTTTTCATTTTTTCTCCTCCAGTATTAGTTCAATTACACTGACGTTTTATTTCTCCAGGTGTTTCAGCCAAATTGTTTTTTTAAAAGTTGGGAAAATAATGTTAGAATTTACAAATTATTCAGAAACAATTATAATTACTGTGATTTTGTTATAAAGGAGGATCGTTTTACGTAAAATTTAAATTTTAGGGGGAATTGCCAATGGCAATGAAAGAAGAATTAGTTAAAAAGGCTAAATCTCAACCTACTTCTCCAGATTACACAGCTATCGTCCAATCTCCGGCCTTCAAGCAGCTGCTCCAGGAAAAACGTAAATTTTTGCTGCCATTTTGTTTGTTCTTCATGGCATTTTACTTCACTCTTCCAATTATAACAGCCTATACAACGGTTCTGAACAATCCTGCATTCGGCCCTATTAGCTGGGCATGGGTGTTTGCCTTTGCCCAATTTATCATGACTTGGGCGCTTTGCAGCATTTACACCAGGAAAGCAGCAAAATTTGATGTGCTTGTTGCTGAAATTAAAGAAACCTATGTGCGGGGGAAATAGCAGATGAATATTTTGGCTTTTTCGTTGTTTTTAGGAATTGTAGCATTGACCTTGGTCATTACGTATTTCGCTTCTAAAAGGACAAAGACAGCAAGTGATTTCTATACAGCCGACTCGAGCTTAACAGGCTTCCAAAATGGACTTGCTGTTGCCGGCGATTATATGTCCGCCGCATCATTCCTTGGAATTGCCGGAATGGTTGCCTTATCAGGCTTTGATGGCTTCTTCTATAGTATTGGCTTCCTTGTCGCCTACCTGGTTGTCCTTTATCTCGTTGCCGAACCGCTCCGGAATCTTGGGAAATTTACCATGGCCGATATGATCGCGGCCCGCTTTAATGATAAAAAAGTAAGAGGTGTTGCCGCCCTTAATACAATTACTATCTCAATTTTTTATATGATTGCCCAGCTAGTCGGCGCAGGTGCACTTATAAAGTTATTATTAGGAATTGATTATATTTATTCAGTCCTGATTGTTGGGACTTTGATGACGATTTACGTGGTTTTTGGCGGGATGACCGCAACAAGCTGGGTCCAGATTGTAAAGGCCGTACTTTTGATGGCAGGTACCTTTATAATCTCATTTATTGTATTTGCAAAGTTTGATTTTAGCGTCGTTAAAATGTTCAACGAAATGAAAGCGGCTACACCTCTTGGTGAGGCGTATTTAAATCCTGGAAACAAGTTTAAAAATCCGCTCGACACTATTTCCCTGAACCTTGCGCTTGTTCTTGGAACGGCTGGATTGCCGCACATTCTTATTCGCTTTTTTACGGTTAAAGATGCAATAACCGCAAGGAAATCAGTTGTATATGCAACTTGGATTATCGGAATTTTCTATGTTATGACTGTATTCCTTGGCTTTGGAGCAGCCGCGTTTGTCGGTTTTGACGAAATTATTGCTGCAAATGCTGCAGGCAATATGGCGGCCCCATTGCTGGCTGAAGCACTGGGCGGGGAATTCTTGTTTGCTTTCGTTTCGGCAGTGGCATTTGCGACGATTCTAGCGGTGGTTGCGGGCCTAGTTCTATCTGCCGCTTCTGCTTTTGCCCATGACTTCTATGCCCATATCCTTAAAAAAGGGAAGGCTGAAGAGAAACAGCAGGTAAAAGTGGCACGCTATGCTTCCGTTGGCGTTGCAATCCTGTCCATCTTGCTAGCTCTGTTTGCACAGAAGATGAATGTTGCCTTCCTGGTTTCCCTTGCATTTGCTGTTGCGGCTAGTGCGAATCTGCCAGTCATCCTATTCACGATTTTCTGGAAACGGTTTAACACAGCAGGCGCCATAACCGGTATGATTGTTGGTTTGGCAAGCGCGTTAATCATGGTAGCTATTTCTCCAAATATCTGGTCTCCTGAAGCCGGAGCCGCCATCTTCGTCGGAGAACCTCTTGTTAGCCTGACCAACCCTGGCATCGTTTCGATTCCGCTTGGCTTCATTGGCGCATACGTTGGCACCCTCCTTTCTTCGAGGAAGGAAGACGTCAAGAAATTTGATGAAATATTGGTAAGGGCCAATACTGGGATTTAATCTCTTCTGACAAAAATTAGAACCGGTCTGCGGATTTCCGTAGCCGGTTCTTTCTTTGAGTTTGGTGGGCAACTTCAATCCTATACTGGACAATGAGTTTCAAGGACATTTCACCTTACCGGCAGTATCAAATTGTACTCGAAGTCACGATTCGTCCGCGACAGAATCTTTCCCCAATCCCAGCCATCTTAGGAAATCAAAAAAGAGCTGTGCACTGCCGAGACCCCTTCCAAGCAATGGCCACAGAATGCCAAATTCGCCGATTTCTCTCCGATTATCTAGCAGGTACTTCCAAGACGACCTTCGTCCCCTTGCCAGGTGAAGATATTATTTGAAATTCCCCGCCGGATGCCCGAGCCCGCTCATCCATGCTAAACAGTCCAACCCCACGGGAAGCAGCCTCCGTGTCAAATCCCTGCCCGCGATCCTCAATCATAACCCGGACCGCATCTTCGTATTCACGAATGACTACAAAAGCCTCATCCACCCCTGCATACTTTCTGACGTTGGTGAGTGCTTCCTGAATGACCCGATAAATAGTCGTTTCGGTGCTTGCTGCAAGCCGGCGCCCAAGCACACATTCAAAATGAACATCAATTTTATAATGAGTTGAGTAACGATTTAAAAAAGAACGAATTGCCGGCACAAGCCCGAGGTCATCCAACACAGACGGACGCAGTTCCCAAGAGAGGCTGCGAATTTCTTCAATCAGTTCCATGGCTTCTTCCTGCATTTGAGTAAGCAATGGGTGGTCCATCTCGGACAGGAGCCGGTTAATGGTAATCAGGTGGCTGTATAAATTTTGGCCAAGCCCGTCATGCAATTCCCGGGAAAGCCGCTTCCGTTCTTCTTCCTGGACATCAATGATGCGGGTCATCATATGCTGCAGCTCAGCTTCCATTCGTTTCCGCTCTGTAACTTCGAAACGGATTGCCAGGTATTGATATGGCTTACCTGATTCATCCAAAAACGGAACAATGGTTGTATCAACCCAATACAGGCTTCCGTCCTTTGCTCTATTTTTTATTTCACCATGCCAGACATCCCCATTGGAAATTGTCCTCCATAGACTATTAAAGAATTCCTTCGGATGATAACCAGAATTAATGACTCTGTGGTCTTCACCAATTAATTCATCAGCCCTGTATTTGGATATCTCGCAAAACTTATCATTCACATATTTGATTGTTCCTCGCCTATCCGTAATCGCAACGATTGCCGACTGGTCCAATGCAAATTTATAGTCGACCAATTCATTGAGCGGCTGCGACAGCTCCTTGTCAAGGCGACTCCTGTTTTTTATATCCTGAAACACAAACAGTGAGTATGTCTCTCTATCCAATTCAAAGCTGTTCACGCTGAAAAAGAGCGGAAATGTCTCCCCCTCTGCATTAAGTCCATATGTACTTGCGACCAATCCCTGTACAAAATTTTCAAGGTCAATATCAGGCAAAAGCGTATAAATATCAACGTTTCCCTGTATACTCGACTCAGGATTTAAACCAAAAATAGTACGCGCCTGGCCATTTATATAGGATATTTTACCGAGCGAGTCTACCAGGACGACCCCATCGCCTAAATCAAGCTTATTAACTGCTGGTCCTTCTCCCACTTTAAAAAGCCCCCTGCCTTAAAGTTGTATGTACCCTGCAAGTATTTCCTCCAGAGCCGCCGCGGCTTCTTTCACATCAGCGCACCATTGGATGACAAAAGACTCGTTTGACCGGTTTCCAACAAGCAGTACACCCTTGGGGATGCCATTAAAAAATAATGGGACGGCATAAGCAGATTTTAGTTTTTCGGCAAGCATGATTGGATAATCTGTCGCTTTACCCAGTATATTAGCAGGAAAATTTTCCGAAAGTATTGGACTTCCGCTTGATAATACCTTCCCGGCAATTCCCTTTCCAAACCGGACAGTGATTCGTTCATATTTATCATTCAGATTTCCTGAAGCAGTATGCCAGCGGATGTCTGGTCCAATTTTATTTTGAATGGCCAGTCCGACAAAGTCGCATCCAATTTCACGCCGAAGATGCTCGCAAATTTCTGCGATTGACTGAAGGTTTCTCAATTCATCCACGCCGGTCTACTCCTCTCACAGTCCGTATCCCAACAGCCCTTTTTTTATTGCATACTGAACAAGTTCAGGCCTGGTTTTTAAGCTTAACTTCTCCATGACTTTTCCTTTATGGGTTTCAACTGTTTTGACAGAGATCACAAGCTGCTCGGCAATTTCCTTATTAGAAAATCCTTTGGCAATGAGAGTTAGTACTTCTTTTTCCCGGTCGGACAATAAATTCAATGTATCTGTACTTCCCTGCTTAACGGCACCCATATATTCTTCCATCAGCCGTTTTGTTGCGGCAGGATGGAGATATGCCTCTCCATTCGCAACGGATTGTATTGCACCCTGCAGTTCATCATGGGGTGCACTCTTTAAAATACAGCCCGATGCTCCGGCCTGAATCGCCCTAAACAAGTACTCCTCATCATCATGCATGGTCAGAACCAGAATGTTTACCTCTGGCATCAGCTTCTTTAGCTCGGTTGTCGCTGATAGGCCGTCTTTGCCATGAGGCATACTGAGGTCCATAATAATAACATGGGGTTTGAGGTCCATCGCTTTCCGGATTCCTTCATTCCCTTCGGACGCTTCCCCGACTACTGTCATATCGGGATGAGAATTCAGAAGCATAGAAAGCCCCATTCTTACAACAGCATGGTCATCTACTAGCAGGATTTTTATCAAGACAAACTCCCCTTTATCTCTTAAACGATATGCTGCTTTAGAAAATAGGCAAGGTCAATTCTATCCTTGTACCTTCCCCTATTGTAGAGGATATCGTACAGTCACCGCCAGCCAGAAGCATCCTTTCCTTCATTGCAGCGAGGCCGGATGTCTTGGCCGAGTCCACATCCCCCGCAAGCTCAAAACCTTTGCCAAAATCGAGAATCTCAACTCGAAGCTCCTCAGCTTTCCAGTTCACCCTCAGTTCCACCTGGCTGGTGTCCGCGTATTGGGCAATGTTAGCAAGGGCTTCCTGACAGACACGAAAAACGGCAATCCTGCCTTTTTCCGAGATTGGCTTTTCCTCCCCTTCTGTGACTATATTGACGAGGATTCCAAATGTGGATGTATAGAGTTTGATGTAGCTTTTAATTGCCGGGACAAGGCCCAGTGTACCCAATGTCGGAGGATGCAGTTCAACGGACAGCAGCCGGATTTCCTGGATGGTTTTTTCCATTAGCTGGGCCATTTCCTTCACATACGCCTTCATCGATGGTTCCTGGACAGCATTTTGGATCAGCTGCAGACCATTGAAAACACTATATAGGTTTTGTCCGACGCCTTCATGAAGGTCCAGAGCGATCCGCTTAAGCTCTGCCTCCTGCGCCTGAATGATATACGAGCTGATTTCCTTGCTTCCAGTTAAAAGCTCCATCATGCTTCCTCCTAATTGTTGCATTTATACCTTTTTGACTAAATAAAATAGAGAGCTATCAGCATCATAAGCTGTCAGCTCATCCTCGCTGCCTCCAAACTCACTTGAGAGAGGGATGGCAAGGAACTTATTTGTGTCAAAATAAAACCGGACATGAGTGCCATCCGGACACATTAATACATATTTAATCGTCTTTCGGATTGCAGGGGCTTGCTCGCCTTCTGAATCCTTTATGGCAAGCTCGACATTCTGCCCCTCAAAACGTTTTAATTCTTTTAGCTTAGTGGGTTCCACAGCTATTGCACCCTCTCTTGTTCGGGTAGATGAAAATCTTATAACCCTGCAGGTACTCCCAGAAAACATTATGAGCATTAGTTTCTATGAACTCAATCGCTTCGTCCTCGCTCTGGAACGGGCTCATTCCCTTGATTTCAGCTATGAC
The DNA here is from genome assembly GCF_001278805.1 of Bacillus sp. FJAT-18017. Taxonomy (GTDB): domain Bacteria; phylum Bacillota; class Bacilli; order Bacillales; family Cytobacillaceae; genus Bacillus_D. Next base: position 5,044,732 of record NZ_CP012602.1, read on the forward strand.
GACATCCGCACCTTCAGATACCTTCTCCTCAAGATACCAGGAAAGCCGTTTGCCAGGGAAAAGCTCCTTTAGCAATGAATCAATTTTAGGAGTAAACCCTCCGCCTTCTTGTTTTCTCGCAAAAATGAAGTCGATGTACGTTTCGCTGTTCATCATTTCCCTTCACGCTCCAGCCTGCGGTCCCGTTTATACACATAAAAAGCAACCGGGAACAGCAGAACATTCAATGTCCCAAAGATTAAAGAGGTGGCATAATTCTCGAAAAAGTACTGCTGGATCATGAAGTGGGTGCAAATAATGTTCAGCATTAAAATAGCACAAAGGATGAAGAAATTCACTTTGCTAGGCTTCATAGCGTTTCACCCCTGTTGCATAAATGCCACCTTTATCGACCTTCACAAATATCTCCGGAAGCGGCCTTCTAGGCGGGCCTGCTGTCGGTGCACCGGTTTCGACATCAAACTTGCCATGGTGGCATGGGCAGAGCAAATCATTTTCTTTCTTATCCCAGAATACCGGGCAGCGAAGATGTGTACATGCATTCTGATAAGCTACAAATTTTTTCTCCGAAAGCCTGATCATGATTGCACTGTCATGTTCACCGGGATAATGGAATTCAACAGCATCGCCAATAGCGACTGAATCCAGGCTGGCAATTTTTTGGCGAGGGTATTCCTTTTCCCCAAGCCCAGCCAATTCCTTTGCAGCCATTACTCCCCACGGCAGGGAGGAAACTGCGAAAACGCCCGCCGCTCCGACAAGAGTCTTCATAAAGCCGCGGCGGTCCAGCTTCCGCTCGTTGTTGCGGTTAATATTATGGGTATAGTTATCTTCTTCGAACGGGATTTTATTATTTTTCTCTGACATGCCAATCCCTCCTAAAACAGTTTCGTTACACCCTGCAGGATACCCGGCAGGTTGACTTTAACATTTGTTTCTCCCTCCAGATATGGAAGGCTTGTTACCCACTTGCCGCCGTTATCCAGATTGAATTGCTCTCTTTTTGCATCAATCTCTTCATCTGTCAGCCATTGCAGAGTATTTGTCGGGCAGACGCTCGCACACATTGGCGGGATGCCATCCTTCGAGCGGTCGATACATAGATCGCATTTATACATTAAGTTTTGCTCGGTATCAAACTTAGGAATACCGTATGGGCAGGCAATCGTACAGTTTTGGCAGCCAATGCACTTTTCAACAAGCGCTGATAGAACGGCGCCTGTTTCATGAATCTGAATTGCCTGGGCAGGACAGCTTCTCGCACATGCCGGGTTCTCACAGTGAAGGCACATCAGAGGCATGGTTTGCCGGTTAACAAGCGGATTTACGTCATAAACGTAGTTCCTGTTCCGTTCCTCATGCCCGCCGCACTGTGTGCAGGCAGCCAGACATGAGCGGCATCCTATACAGTTTTCGAGTTCTATATACAACCTCTTGTTCATGATTGCACCTTCTTCAATAAGCATTTTTCGTTTTGTGCTTCGACTTTTTCAATCTGGGCAGCGCATGCCTTGAATTCAGGCATCCGGCTGATTGGGTCGAGTGCCGGTATAGTCAGCAGGTTAATTGACTTCTCATGTCCCCATGAATACGGAACAAATACTGTATCTTTCCTGATGGCTTCGGTAATTTTCACCGGATACTCCGCTTCACCGCGGCGTGTATACAGGCGCACTCTTTCTTCGTGCTCAATACCGTACTTTTCCGCAGTTTCCGGATGAACCTCTACAAAAGGCTCCGGACACATATCATGCAAGAATTGAATTCTGCGAGTCTGATTGCCTGATAGATAATGATAGACCACCCTGCCAGTTGTCAGGCGAAGCGGGAACTCATCATCTGGCTCCTCTGCGGGTGGTGTATAGGGAAGCGCGAATAGCTTTGCTTTACCATCTGGATGATAAAACTTCTTGTCGAGGAACAAATGGGGTGTTCCTGGATCGTCTTCGCTCTTGCAAGGCCAGAAGACGCCGTCCTGTTTATCAATCTTTTCCCATGTAACACCGGAATAATCCGCTATTCCGCCTTTTGAAGCACGGCGCAGCTCATTAAAGATATCCAGAGGCGTTTTTAAATGAGAGAAGTATTTGCCACGGCCCATCCGTTCTGCAATTTCAACCTGTATTTTCCAATCCGGTTTAGATTCGCCAAGCGGTTTCTGGGCCTGGTTGATTTTAATGATCCGTCCTTCTACATTCGTTGTTGTTCCTTCATCCTCGGCCCAAGTAGTAGTTGGCAGGATAACATCCGCAAATTCGGCTGATTCAGACATGTAGAAATCAACACAGACCATGAAATCAAGATTCTTCATTTGTTCTCTTACATAGTTCAGATTTGGTGCCGATACCGCTGGATTTGAGCAGAGCAGATACAAGGCACGAATTGTCTTTTGTTCCATCAGCCCGAACATTTCATATGCGGATACACCTGGTAACGGCATTTCCTCAGGCTGGATTCCCCATACCTCAGCTACTTCACGAACGTGTTCCGGGTATGCAAGCTTCCGGTAGCCAGGAAGTGCGTCAGCCTTTTGGCCATGCTCGCGGCCGCCCTGTCCGTTGCCTTGACCGGTAATTGTGGCAACCCCGGCTTTAGGCCGGCCAATTTTACCAGTAACCAGCGACATATTTACATAAGCGGATACGTTATCTACACCTTTTTTCTGCTGCTCAATGCCGCGTGCGAACATGACAATCGCATTGGGTGCTTTCCCGAACAGCTCAGCTGCCTTAATGATTTTCTCCGGTGCAACACCCGTTATCGCACTTGTATATTCTGGAGTGAACTCTTTTAAAAGTTCTTTAAGCTCTTCAAAACCATTCGTATGGTTATTTACAAAACCAATATCAGCATAGCCATTTTGGATGAGCAGATTTACTATCCCATTTGCAAGGGCAAGGTCGGTTCCAGGCCTTAAATCAAGATGTACATCTGCCCGTCTTGCAATTGGCGTTTCCCTCGGGTCGGCAATGATCAAGTAGCCGCCGCGCTCTTGAACATTCCAGACACGAAACATGGAAGTCGGATGGCATTCAGCTGTGTTGCTTCCAGCGATAAACAATAGGTCAGTTTCGTGGACATCAGTCCAAGGTACAGTGGAGCCGCGGTCGATTCCCAAAGAACGATTCAAGCCGCCAGCCGCGCTTGACATACAAAAGCGGCCATTATAATCAATATATCTGGTCTGCAGGCCGACACGGGCAAATTTCCCTGTCAGGTAGCACTTTTCATTCGTCATCGACACGCCACCGTAAACAGATACGCTGTCTTTACCATAGTCCGCCTGAAGCTTCTTAAAGTTAGTAACAATCAGGTCATACGCTTCATTCCATGTCGCTTCCCGGAACCCTTCTTTTGTACCCTTCAAGGATTTATCATCACGGATAAGCGGCTTTAGAATCCGGTCTTGGTGGTTAACCTGCTGGTATGCGGTTACACCTTTCGGGCACATTTTTCCAAGTGTGACCGGCCAGTCGTAGCGAGGTTCAACCCCGATAATCTTATTCGTTGCAGTATTAACGCGAAGATTCATCCCGCACTGCATCGCACAGTAGCTGCAATGTGTCGGTACGAGGGTTTCATTTGGATGAATGACATTTTCTACTTCTTTGAAATATTTATCGCGTTCGTTCCTGAACTCAACCTTTTGCATTCTGGTTGGCCTCCTTGACTTTCACTTGGTGTGTTGCAATTCCTGAGAATTGTGCGATCCGGTATTTGCGGCGGCAAGGCAGGCATAGCTCGGCGAGGTGATAGCCTTCCTGGGACGCAAATTCTATTTTGTTTACTCCGAGAACATCGATAACATCGTTGGATTGCTCAACTGAAACAAATTCTGTTCCGCACACCTTGCATTCCTTCATCGCCTGTTCACTGTAATGTTCACGGTAGTTTCTCGCCAGAACACTCATAGGGCGGAATGGGATATGCGCCAATTTTCCAAATGGCATATAAATCAGCGTAATAATAACTGAATACTGATGAATCAGGGACATCGCCTGGTGACCAAAACCGTGCAGAAAGACATTGATGAATGTCAGAGCCAGCCCAGTTATCGAGACCAAAAGCAGCAGATAAAGCGGCATGAAATCATACATGAATGTCTGCTCTGCCCTAGCCTGCATATTTTTCAAACGGCGATACAGCGCCATACAAACACCTGTAATAACCATGATCGCGGAGATATTCAATGCATTATAAGACAAGAAAGCGATAAAGCCGTCAGCAGGTACTGTCATTAAGTTAATTCCCATAAAAACGATTGTGTACATACCATTGTCTGCCATCGTGAAGTACATCCAGCCAAACACAAGCGGGAATGTAACCATAAGCGCGAGCACGCAGCCCCAGCCCATCATGATGTGCTGTGTCCAGCGGTACAGACCGCGGTTCCAGATGAACCGATATGTAACCAGCTGTTCTGTCGCTGTTTTAGGAGTTGATTTCTTGAATATGAGCTTTAACCCTTTTTTAATAAAAACCTTAGTAGGCGGGCGCTCTCCCCAGGAGATAAACCGGTAAAAAAAGCCTCCCAGAAAAACAATTGTGCCTACCATATATCCATAAAGGTTCAAGTCAACATGGGTGAACATCCGGGTTGCAATAAATGAAAGAATAACGATTCCACTAATTGTTAAGAACATGGACTTGGCAAAATGTGATGCGAACGCATCGCTTACCGATTTACCTGGCTTTTTTGCCGTTTCAAGATTTGCCTGCATTGAGAATTCCTCCTCGAAATAACACTCTCTTATATGATAGTTTTATTGTAAGGAAAAACCTCTCCCTTCCTGTATCAGGGATTTCCCCTATCCTTTGGGGAAAATCCCCCTAGTTCAGCTCGATTTGACAAACTTTAGACACAAACACATCAAAATCGTTCAAAAAGTAAAGAAGTCATTCATATTGAGAATCTTGAATAGTACAAAAAAAGCAGCTTCCAGTCATTTGCCGCTATGGGCAAATTTCCGGAACTGCTTTTCTTACTTTTATGATATTGATTTCATTCACTGGTTTTCAAGCAGCTTTCATTATCCTGCCGACGTGTCCCTGTTCCACTGTACTTCCTTGACCATGAAAAAACAAGGATTCCACCACCAATGACCGTTTCAAGGATAATGAGCATCCCATCTATAAAAGGTTTAGAAAGGATTGGATTACTTAATCTTTGTACAGCCTCTTCCATGACATATGTCATTTGAGGCAGAGAATAGAAGACAAAAATCGCCACAGTCAAGCAGACACCAAGAAAATAAAAGATGCTGTACGTTGCAATTGTCCATTTTTCCTCTTTATATGATACTTCACCTATGTTCCGATCTTTCTTACTAAACAAATTTCTTAAAAGGTAATTGGCATTTTCCATTAAATTATAGCTGCCAGTTACATTCTCAAGCACAAAATACAGATCCGTTTTCATATATATGCCACACTGAAAAACAAATCGGATAAAAATGTCGATCACTACGATTTTAGCAATGGATAATAAAAGTGCAGGACTCTCAGGGTAAACTATCTGAACAGATAAAGCAGCTGCCAGAATCACCATATCCAAAGCCAAACCTCCTAGATACAGAACATTCCTGCTTCTCGATGGTAATTTCCATGCTGCAGTCAGGTCTGTTTCCAAAACGATAAACACTAGTCTATGACTAAGGCTTAACTTTGCAGGCAACCCTTTGGAGCGAATGGATAAAATATGGCCTAGTTCATGGATAACTAATAGAACTGTACCGATTCCCATCCATAGAAGAATATCCAGAGCCATCCATTCAAATACGAAATAATCGGTGTAACTTGGGAATAATTCAGGAAACATGATAAAAAGACCTAGGTTTAACAAAAACAAAAGTACATAAATAGAAAAACTGATCTTATTAAAAAAAAGCTTCCCAAGGTTGGGAGGAATCCACAAGAAGCCTTGAGAAGCTAAAGATTTTTCTTTATGTTTGATAACATCCTGTCCGTCAATTTTGCTTACCAGTTCCAACTCTATAAGTTGATGGGTAAAGTCAAGGATATCAATCTCTTCTTCTGGATACAATGCTTCAAGCTCAACTTGAATGGTCTCCAAGTCAACCCCTCGATTAATTTTACCTATAGCGTCAATTGCCGGAAGAGGCATTTCATAAAAGTCCCCGGAATTTAAATCCTCTACTATATAATTCTTCTTATCACTCCGAATAACATGTGGAACCAATGTCAACTTTGATAAATATGTTATTTTCATCTGCTTATTTTCACCAGCCTATAATGATTGAGATGCATAATTAATTACGCACCACCCAACCACCAGCACCACCAGCAAGGAATTGCAGTTGCTTTTACTTTTTTAAGCTTACGAATTTTCATTTTTCCACCCCCCTTTTCTAACCTATATTAAAGTTTGAAAATTGACCTATTGGTTTACTATTCCATTCTTTATGAACTTGTGTCCATAAAGGATATACTACTTTAAATACCTCTACCAATTGTGGATCAAACTGTGAACCACTCCCCTGAAGAATTCTGGTATAAGCTTCATCCGTTGATAGTGCAGCCCGGTAAGACCTCGAACTTGTCATAGCATCAAATGCGTCTGCAATTGAAGAAATTCGGGCTAGGTAAGGTATTTCTTCACCTTTTAATTGATCAGGATATCCTTTGCCATCCCATCTTTCATGGTGGGATCGTATAACAGAAATGCTAGAACTTAGTCCCTCAACATTTGCGACAGCTTTTTCTCCTACGGCTGGATGAGACTTTATTATTTCATATTCTTCTCTTGTTAGGGCAGTTGGTTTCATAAGAATATTGTCAGGAATTTGAACTTTTCCAATATCATGCAAAAGACAAGCATAATTAAAGGTTTTTAATTCCTCTTTGGAAAACTTCCCAGTTTCTTTTGCAAGAATTTGGGCATAAATAGCTACCCTTTCGCTATGGCCCCTCGTATAGGGATCCTTTAATTCAAGTGTTGAGATTACACCCTTGACTATTCCGATTAACTGGAGGTCATAGGAGGACTTTACAGCGTTCACATATGCCTGGAATCTGCTCATGATAATAAAGGAGAATATCGAAAGAACGCCAACCATCAGAAGCCCAAAAAGGGCATAAGCTGATTTAAGCATAGCTCCAAGAATTAAATATTTTGCAATGAATCCAAGTAATACAGTAAAAAAGAAAGGAGTGCTGACAAAAATAGGAGCCAGGAGTAGCCAAAAAATTTCTACAGGATTCCCACTTCTTAAATTTTCATCGCTCCCAACAAAAGTTAAGATATCATTAAATAGTGTTAGCAATGTATATGTTATAAAATATAGATACTTAACAGAGTAGGACCGTCCTGTCCTGAAAAGATACCATGCTACCGGAATGAGCATAAATAGAAAGATGTAAATCGTATATCCCATCACATCATCTATCTCATAGTCACTTCCCATTTCCGGCATAAAAATGTCATAAAACAAGTCGAACCCTAAGGAAATTATATAAAATAGGGCTATAAACCATTTTAGTGATCGCTCTTCCTCGTTTAAAATACTTCTGTTTATATGTTTTTGCATTGCCATACCTCGTCGCTTAATCGGATTGTCTAGATGTTAATCTTTAGAGTTTTTGCCAAAAATTAAGACTCCCTCTTACATTATAAATCAATTTCGACTCTAAAATATAGGTCAATCAAATCAAAATATGTATATCGAGAGGAAAATAAGTTGATTTTCCACCAATTAACTACAAATTACTCCTTTGGCAGAAAAATATTAATGGTAGTTCCCTTACCCACTTCACTATGAATCTTGATTTCCCCATTATGATCAAGGACAATTTGGTTTGTTACCATTAAACCAAGTCCAGTACCATCTGCTTTAGTTGTAAAAAACGGAATAAACAACTTTTCTAAATGTTCCTGCGGGATTCCGCAGCCATGGTCAGTAACGGTAAGTACAACTCTATCCTTACTGTCCGCACTAATCTGAATCCGTACTTCTCCAGTTTCCACCATCGACTCTACTGCATTCTTCACCAGATTAATCACAAGTTGCTTTAATTGTTTCTCATCGCCCTTAATGTTTATAGGCAAGGGCTCGTATTCCTTAATCAACTTAATGTTTGTTCCAATTGCAATTTGCTCACAGATTGAAATTGCATAATCAACAATTTCCACCAAATTGACCTGGGTATTAATTTCGCGTTTCGGCTTTCCAAGAATCATTAAGTCATCGACAATTGTTCCAATACGATCAACTTCTTGTTTCATAATTGGAGTGTAATCACTTTTACTCAAAGGGGATTCTTGCTGTAACTGAATGAATCCCTTTAAAGAAGTAAGCGGATTTCGAATTTCATGGGCAATCCCCGTTGCCATTTGCCCGAGATTTATTAATTTCTCTTTCTGATTCATCTCATCATTAATGGCAATTAGAGCATTAATATACGAATTTATACGAGTTAAAATGATATACGAAATAACAGAGATGAGAAGAAGTAAAATTAACGGCAGTAGGACATCGGTTGTTTGTAAAGCAAGACCGGTTATCAGGTATTTGACCATAATGCCTATTGTAACTGTCCAATAATAGATTTTATTAATAAATATTGGTGCAAAAAAGATAAACACAACTTCTGTAAAGTTGCCAGCACGAAACGACTCATTCGTGTTGTAATAGATTAATAGATTGTTAATCATATCTAGCAGATTATAAGTTATAAAGAAAAAATATTTAATTGTATATAACTTGCTTTTTTTATAGAGACCAAAACAGATTGGCAGTAACAACAGTCCGATCAAATGGTACCAAAGTCCTAATCCATCATTAAGTGATGCACCCAATTCAACCTTTTGCATAGGAATATAGATTAAAAAGTAAAAAGCATCATATCCTATAAAAATGATATAAAAAAGCCAAATTGAGAGTTTGAGGGCTTTAATTTCTTCTTTATCAATTCTACCTAGCGCATTGGCTGTAAGAGGCATATCAATTTTCTCCTTGAACAAATGAATATTATTCCATCTTATTTTATCATCTTTTAAATAATATACTATGAATGTTTTACAAAAATCGTGTTCATTCGACATTTTCCCAACATTTAGTTAGACGTTTACGGATATAAAAAGTCACACTTTCAAAAAAAAGATTCGACCAGCCAATAAGGGAATCGGGTAAACAGAGTTTTATTGACCATTACCTTTTCCTTGTCCTATTTTTTCTATCGGGAGGAAGATTTCCTAATAAGAGGCTCCCGAATGATATTTTGTGTTTTCATCGATCTCACAGGCTCGCTCTCCAATTTCATATTCTTTAAAATAAAAAAGGCTCTGCATCCATTTGCAGAAACCTCTTCCCTCATCCTTTAAGTATGCTTAGCCTTTTCGTTTCGGGAACAAGGACCGTTTTCTTGACCGGAAGCTTAAGCATTACTTCCGTGCCCCTTCCCTCTTCACTTTTAAACTGTATGTTCCCTTTCATTGCTTGTATGATGCCTATTGCTACTGTTGTTCCAAGGCCTGTTCCTCTGTCTTTCGTTGTGTAAAAGAGAGTGCCGATTCTGGAAAGCTGTTCCTCAGTCATTCCCCGGCCGTTATCACGGATGCCTATTCTCGCCTGGCCATCCTCCAAATCGAGTGAAAGAATTACCTTCCCTCCCTGGGGGGTAGCTTCAATTGCATTTTTCACAAGATTGACGATGGCCTGTTTCACCTGGCTACGGTCAGTGGCATAGTATAATTCGTTGACTGAAAGTTTCCCTTCAATTATGACACCCTCTTTTGCGGCCAGCGGTTCTAGCAGGACAATAATCTCCTCCAGCAATTTTTTATAATTGAATTCCTCGATTTTATTAAATTCAGGCTTTGCGAAACTCAGGTAGTTACTAATAATCATTTCCGCCCGGCCCACTTCACTTAACGTAAGTGTAAGGTAATCACGATCTTTCCCATCAGCCTCTTTATGCATAAGCTGGATAAACCCCTTCACAACAGTCAAAGGATTTCTTACCTCATGGGCAAAAGATCCAGCGAGGTCGGCCATTGTATTCAGTTTCTCTGTGCGGATTATCTCTTCTCTCATTTGCTGTCTTTCTATTATTTCCTCGATTAATCGGGCTGCAACTGCCAATGCCAGGACATGGAACAAAGCGCCTATTAAAAGTTCCCTGTAGAGATGCCCGGTATCAAAGCTTCCCATTACCAACCCATCGAATAAAACAAAGGCTATAAACGCAGCCGTTGTTGAACATACACCTATTAGTATAGAGAACTTTACTCGGCGTTCGGGTTTTAACATCCAAAACTTTCGCGAAAACAGGATTGGCACTATCATTACGCACATACTCCCTATATAGGCGTAGATAGCCCAATCACCCCCAATAAAGCCTCTTGTAATCAAAATAACAAATAACACAGCAGATCCAGGAATAGGGCCTGCATATAAAGTAGTCAGGACTAACGGTACAAACCTCAAATCCCAATAAAGACCATGTGAGTAATTTGAAAAGGCGATACTTAAAAATGCCGCACCGCACTGGAGCAACGTGAAAACCAAATTATTTTTCTTTATTTTACATCCGTCGGTCATGATGCTGAAAAGAAAAACAGGTGCGAATATTATTAATATGTGGAGCAGCAATTTTTCTGCAATCATTCATGCACCTAATCTCTTTCGATAGTTTCCTTCCCCTATTATTATTTTACGACATAACCCCACGTCTTCGAACCGTTTGCACACGTGTTTCGTACGACAATTAACAGCTATATCCTTCAAAAAACGACACTGTTCTTCCTCTCTACGTCTATCTTTGTCCGAAAATGGATCCATAGACTATTTAGCTCATCTCATTCCCTAGCAGGACTCCCCTTACTAGCTATAGGCAAAAAAAATTGCCAGGAACCTCCCGGCAATCCATCAACTTTTATTATTTTGCAATTCATAATAATAGCCCTTTTGCTTTAAAAGAGATTCGTGGCTCCCTTGTTCTGCAATTTCGCCATTATTTAGAACAAGAATCTTATCTGCGTTACGAATCGTATTCAGGCGATGAGCAATTACGAAGCTTGTTCTCCCTGCCATTAGCCTGCCTAGTGCTTCCTGAATTGTTAGCTCGGTTATTGTGTCAATCGAGCTGGTCGCTTCATCTAGAATTAGGATAGTCGGATTTGCAAGGATTGCCCTCGCTATGGATAGGAGCTGTTTCTGTCCCTGCGATATACCGCTGCCGTCCTGTTTAAGATGAGTGTTATATTCCTCTGGCATTTTCATAATAAACGAATGGGCATTGGCAGCCTTTGCCGCTGCAATGACCTCATCATCAGCGGCATCCAGCCTGCCGTAGCGGATATTTTCCAAAATCGGGCCTTCAAAAAGGAAGGAATCCTGGAGTACGAAGCCCATATGGCTCCTCAGGCTCTTCCTTTTTACAAGGGCGGTATTGTGCCCGTCAATAAGAATCATCCCATTGTCCGGATCATAAAACCGGGACAATAAATTAATAATCGTCGATTTCCCTGCACCCGTTGGCCCAACGAGCGCTACCATCTGGCCCGCTTCTGCTAGGAAAGAAATATTCCTGACTGTATTTCCTTCCTTTTCATAGGAAAATGACACTTCGCGAAACTCAACTTTACCTTTAACCTTTTCCAGTTCAATTGCCTCTGTTTCATCCGTTGATTCGGGATCCTCCGCAAGGATTTCAAATACCCGCTCAGCGCCGGCAACTGCTGAAAGAAGCGTATTAAATTGGTTGGCGAGATCGTTCAGCGGCCGTGTAAACTGGCGGGAGTATTCAGCAAAGACAATGATGACTCCAATTGTAATCATCCCTTTAAGTGCGAAAATCCCGCCAACCGCTGCAATTATTGTAAAGCTGACGTTGTTCAAAACGTTCATCAGCTTCGGAATAAAACCGGAAAATGTCTGAGCCCAAAACCCGGATTGCCTTAGGCGTCCGTTTTTCTCAATAAACTCATCAATCACCTTTTGTTCCTGCGAGAATGTCTTGACAATTCTCTGCCCCGAGATGGTTTCCTCAATAAATCCATTCAACTCACCAAGATTGCGCTGCTGGCTTTTGAAAAGCACTCCAGTGCGATTCGTGATCCATTTCATCCCCATAAACATGAGCGGAACGATAATTAAGGAAATGACCGTCAAAAGAGGGCTAAGCCAAAGCATGACTGAAATCGTCCCAACAAGCATAAGGATGCTTGAAAATACCTGAATAACCGAACTGTTGAGAGTGGTACTGACATTTTCAATATCATTAGTCACGCGGCTCATCAATTCACCTGATTGCCGTTTATCAAAAAAAGAAATCGGAAGTCGGTGCAAATGGGTAAACAAATCGGTTCTTAACCTGGAAACTGTATTTTGGGCTATTCCAATCATAATATAGCCTTGCAGAAAAACTGCGGCAGAATACAGCACGTACACAATAAGGATTCCTATTAAAAGAGCAAATAACCCTTCCGTTTCCTTTGTGACAATATAGTGGTCAACCGTCCTTCCAATTAGTACCGGGCCGAGGAGCGATAAGCCTGTGCTTAGGATGACTAGAAACAATACTGTAATAATGCCGCCTTTTTTAACTGAAAGATAATCCCAAAGCTTTTTGACTGTTGCTGTCCAGTTCTTTGCCTTTTCAGCCTTTTTTCGGGAAGGCCCCTTCGTCTCAATCACAGGCGTTGGATACATGAACGGCTTAGTTAATACCTTCAGCATATACTCGCTTCTCCTCTTCCTGCTGTGTCTCATAGATTTTTCTATATAGTGGCTCAGTCCGGAGCAAATCGGCATGAGCACCGGTAGCCTTTATCTTTCCTTCTTCCAAAAGAAGGATGATATCCGCATTAACAGCCGTAGATATCTTTTGTGTAACAATCAAGGTTGTGCATTTGTAGTTCCTTAATGCCTTCAGCAGCTTTGATTCTGTTTTCATATCAAGCGCACTGGTACTGTCATCCAGCAGCAGGATTCTCGGCTTGCGTACAAGCGCTCTCGCAATCGATATCCGCTGCTTCTGTCCCCCCGAAAGATTAACCCCTTTTTGGCCGATTCGCGAATCGTAGCCCTGCGGGAATTTTCCAATCGACTCATGAATTTGTGCACTCTCAGCAGCCTCGATAATTTCCTCCATTGTTGCGCCTTCCTTACCCCATGAGATATTCTCGGCAACCGTTCCCGTGAACAATAGGACGTCCTGAGGCACATAGCCAATTTTCCTCCTAAGCTCTTCAAGCTTCAGATCACGAATGTCCTTCCCATCAAGCAGAATTCGTCCGGCACTCACATCATAGAGCCTTGGAATCAGCTGAAAGAGGGAGGTCTTGCCTGAACCTGTCGCTCCCAGAATCGCAACCGTCGATCCCGCTTTGGCGGTAAACGAGATATTTTCAAGGACCGGAATACTTGTACCAGGATATTGAAAGGAAACCGAGTCAAATTCAACCTGGCCTTGAGAAGCTTTATCTTTAATGCTCTCTGCATCTGCCGTTTCCACCAGGTCCACTTCTGTATCAAAAACTTCAACAACCCTCTGTACGGATGCCCTTGCACGGGAGAAAATCATGACAATCATCGAGACAACGCCCAGTGCACCTGTAATCCGCGTCCCATAATTTATAATCGCGACCACTTCGCCAACCTTTGTCTCCCCCGCGTTAACCTCAAAACTGCCAAACCAGAGCACTGCGAGGATGCCGGCATTCATAAACAGCATAAGCACCGGGGTTGTGTATTCAATTAGTCGAAAAGCGGATACTGTTTTTTCCCTCAATCGATCATTCGCTTCCGCAAACCGGCCAACCTCATGTTTCCCACGTAAAAATGCTTTGATCAAGCGCATGGATGTTAAGTTTTCCCTAAGAACAGAATTGACCCGGTCAAGGTTTTTCTGCATCGCCAGGAAGAATCCTCGGGCTTTCGTCATTGCCCATCCGAGAAAAATCACAAGGAACGGCGTGACCCCCGCAAGAATTAGGCCAAGCTTAACATCAACAACAAGAGCCATTATCAGGCCTCCGAAAATGAGCAAAGGGGCTCTCATCATGATTCGCAGACTCATGAACACAGTATTTTGAATCATCGTGACATCGTTCGTCATTCTTGTAACGAGCGATGAAGTGGAAAAGCGATCAAAATTTGAGAAAGAAAAAGATTGTACTTTTTCAAAAAGGGCCTTCCGAAGGTCATAGCCATAGCTTTGGCTCGCATGCCCTGCGTAAAAGGAGTTCAAAATCCCCGCACCAAAGGCGAGAGCGGATACTCCAAGCATGACCAAACCCCAGGTTGTAACAACTCCTGTATCCTTTTTCATAATCCCTTCATCAATAATTTTCGCCATAAGAAGTGGCTGCCATAACTCAACGACAAGTTCGACGAGCATAAGTAAAATTGCAATCACCATATGTAAGCGGTAGGGCTTTAAATAAGAAACTATCTTTGACACAGTTCCACCTGCCTCATCCTCTGTTGTCTAACTCCAATGCCTTGCACTAGCAATGCTTCGATTATCTAAATATTCTTGTTTTCCATCATACTTCACTTTTATTAATAAATAAATTGATTTGCAGTATTTGTTAATAAAAATTCTATTTGACAAATCGATGACTTGGGTGTATTATAATAAATTGTTCGTCATTTTTAAGTAACTTGAATTCGTGCGGATTGCAATGTAATACAGACTGGCATTCTGCTTTTGTTTTTCTATAAGGGCTTATTCACACTGGCGCGGCTTCGGAGCCGTAAGGATGTAAGAGAGGTAGGGCTTACGTCGTTTGAGTTTTAAACAACCAGGTGGAATATTGAACCGCGGCAAATGATTGTTTACATTGAACAATCTCAACTTAGATTATTACCTTGCAACAGGCTGCAAGTTACTTCAAAAAGAGCTGGCGTTTAACAGCCAGCTTCTAATATACGATAAAAGGCAGGGGGATGAATCCCCCTGCCTTTTCCAATTTAATTATTGTTAACGCTTCGAGGAATCTCGTCCTTCCCCTTTAAAGCGATCATCAAAGCTGTCACGGTTTTTGTTCGTTTCTCTTAAGGTGTCGTCTGTTCCTCTAAATGGGTCGTTGCTGACCAGCGAATCCCCATAGTTTTCACCAAGTTGCGCATTCGGTGTATTTAAGGATGGATCACTGTTAAGCTCATTGTTATAATCCACATCTAAGCTTTCATTTTTACCAACGGTTGAATTCCCGCCTGGTCCACCAGTACCACCGATAATAGTGTTATCATCAGTTCCGAACGCAGCTCCAGCTGTATTTTGGTTTATCGCTGATGGGTCGGATGTGCCTGTATCGGCATTATCCAACGAGGTGTTGCTTCCAAGGAATTTGTTGTCCCCTGAACCGCCTGTGCCATAATCGTGATGCTGATCGTTTTGAAGGGAACCACCAGTGTTAAGACCACCTTCAAATCCGTTCATCATCCCGGTATCTCCTGTATCTGCTTGCCTGGAGCCGCCCATTGTCGCGCCGCCATGCAGAAGGCCGCTAGTGGATGTGTCCGAACTATTCATCGGCCCCTGGTTCTTGCGGGTTGTATCATCGGGTGAATGAAGGTTTCCACCAAGGGTATCGCGGTTTGCATCAACCGTGCCTGTACCGAACTCATTACGAGTCCCCAGATCAGGGTCGTCCATCGTCGTGCTTCCTGACCAATCATTGCTATTGCGTGTCACAGACCCGTCAGTTGTGTTAAAACCCCTTCCTTCTTCGTCTACAAGAACAAGGATTTTCCCGGCCTTAACATCACTTTCGTAGCGATTCGCTTCATCCTCAGGAATACCCATGCCAATTAGTGCACCAGCCAAACCTCCGGCACCCGCTCCAACCGCCGCTCCGGTCAAGGTTGCCGCTATTGGCCCCGCCGCAAGTATTGGCCCAACTCCAGGAATCGCAAGTGCACCGACACCAGCCAGGAACCCAGCCAGTCCGCCAAGAACTCCTCCTGTAGCTGCTCCTGTCGCCATGCCTTCTTCTGTCTTCGTACCTGTTTCTTCATGTATGTCTTCGACGTCGTCTCTGTCTTTTGCAATTACTGAGATTGAATCCCTGTCATAACCTTGTGATTTCAATTCTTCAATAGCTTGTACAGCTTCATCTCCGTTGTTATAAACCCCAACAATTCTCTTATCCATTTGATCTTCCTCCTTTAAAGGTTGATACAAAGAATAAATACCCGACATGCCTGTCCACTAATCCTCCATAAAATTACAATTACATTTCAAATCTTTTTGCATAGGAAGTATTAAGGCGCATCTCCCAGTTATTAAAAGAAAGGCTATGTTAACAACTCTGTTGATTTCCGTGGCTCGCCGTCCATCATCGAGCTTTTGACGACAGGAACAATCCTTAAATCAGGGCTTACCATCCTTCATCAAGCTTATGAAGACGGGAACACTCCTTAAAATCAGGGCTTGCCTTCCTTCATCAAGCTTATGAAGACGGGAACACTCCTTAAAATCAGGGCTTACCTTCCTTCATTGAGCTTATGAAGACGGGAACACTCCTTAAATACAGGGCTTACCTTCCTTCATTGAGCTTATGAAGACGGGAACACTCCTTAAATTCAGGGCTTACCTTCCTTCATTGAGCTTATGAAGACGGGAACACTCCTTAAATTCAGGGCTTACCTTCCTTCATAGGCTTATTCTAATCAACTCTGTTAACCAACATTTCTATAACAAGCCAAAAGAAAAAGGTTCCCGTATTCTCCTTTTATAAAGGAAAGAGTAACAGGCTATTATGGATTATTATCGACATGGGCTTCCAACCAATTGGGTTGTGTTTTGCAGTTGAAGTGTTTACCAGCAGGAACCATTACACCTATTCAGAAAAAGAGCACCTGCTATTTACACAGATGCCAATCGGTGTCACTATTTATCGAACCTTCGTTAATCAAACGTTTGATTAAACATTCATAACACTATGGTCTATCAAGGTTTTGCTCTTGTCGAAGCTTTCATCAAATAAATCCGTCGATGAATTAAGTTCAATGCTTCGGAAAAAACGAGCCCCATTGCAATCGCACCGGAAAGCAGGAATGCCCTTCCCGCCAAGTTCATTGCATTGTAATAGTCAATTTCAACAAAATGGCGCATCGCATCATAGGATATTCCGCCTGGTACGAGCGGAATGATTCCAGCTACGCTAAAGACAATGACAGGAGTGCGGTAGAATTTTGCAAGTGTATGGCTGATAACACCAACTATAAACGCTGCTGCAAATGTAGCACCGGCAGCATCCCCTGTATTCAGCTCAATCAGGAAATAAATAAGCCAGCCAATCATTCCAACCACCCCGCATTTTATCAATGAGTTACGCGGAGCATTAAACAGGATGCCAAACGCAGCCGTGGCTAGAAAACTTGTAATAAGCTGTTCGAATACTTCCACATTTTCCGTCCTCCTTTAGTAGCATTAATTGACCTGTCTTTAAGATAAGTAAATAAGGACGACCGCAATCCCAGCCCCTATCGCAAAGGCTGTCAGTAAAGCCTCGGCCCCTTTTGACAGCCCCGCTACGAGGTGTCCTGAAATTAAATCACGCACCGCATTCGTTAAAAGCAGCCCTGGCACGAGCGGCATAACTGAACCGATAATTATCTTATCCAGCTCGCGCCCCAGTCCTGTTGAAACAAATAAAAGAGAAATAAGTCCAATCACGAATGATGCAGAGAATTCACCGAAAAACTTTATAGGCACGATTTTATGGAGAAAATGGGCAGTTAATAAGCCAAGCGCTCCGGCTGCCATTGCCGCAAAAAAGTCGAACCAGACTCCCTTGAACATAATCATAAAACATCCGCTTGCCAGTGAAGCAGCAGCTACCTGAATAGATAATGGAAAAGTATGCCCCACTATTTCAATTTCCTCCAGCTCTTTCTCTGCTTGCTCAAGGTTTATCTTTCCTTCATGTATACTTCTCGAAATCGAATTGACCAGGGCCACCTTATTCAAATCCGTCGATCGCTCCGATATCCTAATCAACTTAGTTATTCCGGATTCATTGCCCTCAACCGTAAAGAAAATACCGGTGGGCGTAACATATGAATGAGATTTGTTTATGCCAAACGACATGGCAATCCTCGTCATTGTATCTTCAACCCTGTACGTCTCCGCTCCGCTTTGCAGCATAATCCGCCCGGCATGAAGACAAAGATCCATCACTTTGTACACTTCTTTATGCTGTTGGTTTTCCATATAATTTCCCTCTCAAGCCGTTTAAAAAGATAGATTACACACCATTATAATCCTTTTAGCCGCATTCCAAAAACTAATCGTGTAAAATTCGCTTTAAATTTTCCCTCACACCCTCCTTACTTTGTAAATTCTTATATACACCCGCACAGAAAGGCTAAAAGTTACAACTTTATGAACAACCATTCGTTTTCACAAATCCTCCAAAACTGGTGTGATGTTAATCACATTTTTCGTGCTAATATCTGACTATCATTAAGATTGTTAATACAGACGTAGTGATAACTCGTCTTGGATGGAGGGAGATTTTCATGGCAAGAATTACGAATTGGAATCCCGAGGATGAACAGTTCTGGAAAAAAGAAGGAAAGAAACACGCAACCCGTAATTTATGGATATCAGTACCATCCCTTATGCTCGCATTCATCGTCTGGCAAATCTGGTCAGTTGTGGCTGTCCGGCTGAACGATATCGGTTTTCATTTCACAAACGAACAATTGTTTACACTTGCAGCATTGCCTGGATTAGTGGGTGCAACTTTGCGTTTTATCTATACGTTTGCGGTAGGATCAATTGGAGGAAGAAACTGGACCGTCATCTCAACAGGCGTTCTCGCCATCCCGGCGATTGGTATCGGGTTTGCTGTCCAGAATCCTGAAACACCATACAGCATCATGCTCCTTTTGGCAGCATTATGCGGACTTGGAGGCGGTAGCTTTTCATCCTCAAATGCCAACATTTCATTTTTCTTCCCTAAAAAAGAAAAAGGAACAGCGCTTGGAATTAACGGCGGCCTTGGCAATATGGGGGTATCCGTCGTCCAATTCGTAACACCGCTTATAATCGCCTCCGGTACT
Source organism: Bacillus sp. FJAT-18017 (assembly GCF_001278805.1). GTDB lineage: Bacteria > Bacillota > Bacilli > Bacillales > Cytobacillaceae > Bacillus_D. The sequence goes on from NZ_CP012602.1 coordinate 5,063,772, forward strand.
TTTGCACTTGTTGGCGACAATCAAGTAATGGCAGATGGTACAAAGGTATATTTACAAAATGCTGCTTTTATCTGGGTCATTCCAATCATTATCATGACAATTGCTGCTTATTTCGGGATGGATAACCTCCCAACGGCGAAGCAATCGGTTCCTGATCAATTTGTTATTGTTAAACGCAAACATACATGGATTATGACTGTCTTGTATGTCGCAACATTTGGTTCATTCATTGGAAATGCCGCAGCGTTCCCGCTGTTGTTGAAATCGCAGTTCCCTGAGCATGTTTCGCTCGCCTTTTTAGGTGCATTGCTTGCGGCATCTGCCCGTCCGGTTGGCGGCTGGATTGCCGACAAGCTAGGTGGCGCGAAAGTGACAGCCTATGTACTGGTTTTTCAGGCACTAGGCTCAGGAGGAGTAATCTATTTCCTTGCAGATAAGCAATTCTCTGGTTTCCTCGCTTCATTCCTGGTGCTATTCCTTGCTTCAGGTATCGGTTCAGGCTCAACATTCCAAATGATTCCTGCCATTTTCATCCCTAAGGAAGCTGCTCCTGTTCTTGGCTTTACCGCTGCATTCGCAGCTTACGGGTCGTTTTTCATTCCAAAATTATTCGGATGGTCAGTTGAAACAACAGGCTCTTATGCAACAGCTTTTTACTTCTTCATCGCGTTCTATGTTGTATCACTTGCCTTGAATTGGTACTATTACCAAAGAAAGAGCGCAGTTGCCGCTCAAAAGGCAGCGTAAGATTGGAAGCCAAAATCCCTTCACCAAATGTGAGGGGGTTTTTTGTATTTAAAAAACCCTATCTTTTTCTATTCCAACCTATATCTGATACTATATTTAGGGTAACGAAATATATACCCGAGAGGTCACGAAAGAAGTGATGAGCTTGAAAGAGCATTCTATGTTAAAACGGAATTTGGCCATCATGTGGTTTTCCAATTTCTTTATTGGCGGGAGCCTGACCATGGTCATGCCTTTCATTTCTCTTTATATTGAGAGCTTCGGAGTTTCTTCCGAGGAATATGTACAGCACTGGTCGGGGATAACTTTCGCGGCCACATTTGTGACTGCATTCTTGTTTTCTCCTGTATTAGGCCGGCTCGGCGACAGGTTTGGGCGAAAAAGAATTCTTTTGATGCTTGGTTTGGGAATGTCTCTTTCCCTCTTTTTAATGGGCATGGTAACCACTGTTTGGCAGCTTCTTGCACTCCGCTTATTCATGGGTTTTTTTGCCGGAAGCATTCCAATCACCCAGGCCTTTATCTCAACACAGACACCAAAGGAAATAGCAGGAAAAGTGTTGGGCACCTTACAAACCGGAAACATCACCGGTACACTGCTCGGCCCCATGATCGGCGGTTTTCTTGCCGACTCTATTGGCTATGCTGATACCTTTAGAGGTACGTCGGCAATCATTCTCATTTCGGTCCTTTTAATTACAATGGTGAAAGAATTCAGGGTTGATATAAAGTTTGATGAAAAAATTAATTATAGCCGCCTTGACGTTGTGCAGCTCATCATAAGGAATCCGGCGCTTACCGCTGTCCTGTTTATTTCAATGCTCATCCAAATTGCCTTATTCAGCATCCAGCCTATTCTTGCCCTTTTTGTCAGTGACATTCACGGGCCCGAAAATCTCGCTTTCTTTTCAGGTCTAGCCTTTTCGGCAGCAGGCTTCGGCAATTTATTTATGGCAAGGAAATGGGGCGAACTAGCCGACAAAATAGGGTATATAAAAATCCTGATCTTTCTTCTGCTCGCCGGAGGAGTCCTGTATATTCCTGGTATGTTTGTAACCGAGGTCTGGCAGCTAATTTTAATCCGCTTTGGCCTAGGTGTTACCATCGGAGGGATTATCCCAGTGAGAATGGCTTATATCCGCCAGGAAGCTCCCGTGTCTATCCAAGGTGAAGTTTTGGGCTATAACCAAAGCCTCCGTTTCCTCGGAAACATTATAGGACCAATTCTGGGCGGCTTCCTTGCGGCTAGCTACGGCTTCCCTTCAGTATTCCTTGTAACAAGCATCCTTCTTCTCCTAAGCGGGTTCACCTTGCTTGTGGTCACAAGAAAAATGCATCACTCAAAAAACGAGGTACATTAATATATTCCCCTGATAAATTTTTCTCGTACAGTTAAAAACTGAACCGGCGGCCATAAGCTTTGGGCCGCCGGTTTTTTCATTACTTCTCAGTTTACCTATAAGACTGGAGGGTAAAATGTCCAAATACATATAATTTGCTCACCAACAGAAAATAGGGACACTAAGTTTGGGAGGGTGCAAGTTTTGGAAGTTAAACCTTTAATTGAAATTGAAAATCTAGCACAGAAAAAACTTAAAATCTATAACCAAAGTATAAATCATTACTTGCTTAGGGCCATGCTCGCCAGCATGTTCATCGGCTTCGGCGTCATCGTTGCGTTTAAAACAGGGAATTACTTCTACATGGAAAACTCTCCACTAACCTATCCGATGGCCGCACTCACATTCGGAGCAGCCATTATCCTGATCGCTTATGGCGGCGGTGATTTATTTACAGGCAACACCTTTTATTATACATATGCCGCCCTTCGCAGAAAGATGGCATGGCTCGATGTCCTTAAGCTATGGGTTACCAGCTATGCCGGGAATATTCTTGGCGCCGCGGCGTTTGCATTTCTTATTTGGTCTACCGGACTTTTTGCCGATTCCTCCGTCAATCAATATTTACTTGACGTTGTTGAGAAAAAAATGCACGTCCCCACAGATGAACTGTTTTTCCGGGGAATTCTTTGTAACTGGCTCGTTTGTCTTGCCTTCTTCATCCCAACCACTTTAAAAGGCGATGGACCCAAATTATTCACAATGATGTTGTTTGTCTTTTGCTTCTTTATTTCTGGATATGAACACAGCATCGCGAATATGTGCACATTTGCAATTGCACTCGTCCTCAATCATCCTGGCACAATTTCATGGGATGGAGTTTTCCATAACCTAATCCCAGTTACAATTGGCAATTTGATTGGCGGTGCCATTTTTATGGCTGCGATGTATTACTATGTAAATAAACCCTTCATCCAAGAATACGAGGAAGAAGAAAAATAGGCAGAGCCACGAGGTCTCTGCCTTTTTTAACACAAGCAGTTTTAGTTATCTGCGAAATCCAGCTCCACCAGGAAAGTTTCCGAGTTTAACCACCGCAAGGACACAATGGAATGCTTCCCAGAATAATCATCGCAGGGACACAAAGGACAGCTCCCGTGAATAATCATCGCAGAGACAGGCGACCTTTGCCTGTCGCGAGGCGGTTTTCGCTTGTCACAAGGCCCCTAAACCTATCCGATAATAATTCGTTCCTTCGCATAATGGAACTTCTCTTTCTTCGGTTTCCCTCTCACAATAAACAAGAACGAAAAGATTCCAATCCTGCCGATAAACATAAGGATCATGATGATCCATTTTCCAGCAGTACTCAGCTCAGGTGTAATACCGAGCGAAAGCCCCGTCGTTCCAAAAGCTGATGACACTTCAAACAATATTTGCTTCAAGGAAAAGGCTGGTTCTATAAAAGAGAGCAATATGACGGACAAGCCGCAAATCAGGAAAGCAGTCATGATAACGATAAATGACTTCACAACGTCTTCTGGCATAACTTCCCGTTTGAACACTTTAATATTCGTTTGCCCTTTTGCATAAGAGATAATTGCCAAAATTGCTATTGCAAAGGTTGTTGTCCGAATCCCCCCGCCAACACTGCTTGGGGATGCCCCAATAAACATAAGCAAACTAAGAAGCAGATGGGTCGGCGAAGAAAATTGATTAATATCAATTGTAGCAAGACCTGCACTCCTGGTTGTTGATGAATGGAAAGCAGAGTAAAAAAACGCCTCATGCCAGGTCATGTCCTTATACAGATGATTGAATTCAAACAAATAAATAAACAAGGTACCGAAAACGAGCAAAGCCGCAAAGGTTGTAACCGCAATTTTTGTAAAAAGGGTAAACCTGAACGGGAACCTGCCTCTATGTCTCAAGTATTCCCTGAATTCAAGCAAAACAGGGAACCCTATCGCCCCGACAACTATCAGAAGCATATTAACTATCTGAACAAAATAATCATTTGCAAAAGGAATCAATGACTGTCCTGTAATATCAAAACCCGCATTTGTCGTCGCACTTACAGACGCAAAGAAACCCTGCCTGAAGGCTTCCTGCCAAGTTGGGAAGTAGTCGAGAAAGTGAACCCCAAGGACTATCGAGCCAATAATTTCGACCGCAAAGAATAAAAGTAGGATTTCACGCATGAGATACACTATTCCAGAAAGCGCGGACTGATTCTGGTCTGCCATGATCAGCATCCGTTCCCTCAAGCCAATTTTTTTACCGAGAATCAGCCAAATAAAGGTTCCGAGCGTCATGACTCCGATTCCGCCAACTTGCAGGATGAGGGCAAGGATAAATGTTCCCGGATAGCTTAATACCTCATGGATTGGAACAGTTGCCAGCCCAGTCACACTGACAGCACTGACTGCTGTAAAAAGAGCATCAATAAAAGAAAGCTCCGCTGAGTCCTTCAAGGTAATCGGCATTAATAGCAAAAAGGTTGAGATAATAATCGCAGTCAAATAATAAAGAACAATAATTTGCACAGATGAAAGTCTGTCGGTTACTTGATCAAATTTTGTTTTCATAAAAACCTCTTGCATGTGACATAGGATTTTTTTTGAAATGAAATGAAATGAAACTTACATTTCCATCTTCAGATGATATCACTATATACCCTTTTTCACAAAAAAACATCACCTCCCCTAAATAGGAGGGTGATGTTGGGTTTAAAATAATTTTTCCCCTGTCATGTCAAGCCACTCAAGCTGCCTTAACCTGATAGTGAACAATGACATAGGGTCATGGAATTTTTCGGGATTCTTCTTCATGTCAGCTGCCAACCCTCTGCTGTCGGCCAATTTATCTTCCGTGTCCGAGAGAGTTTCTGCAAGGACGGTACGCGGGTTCTTAAAGAACAGCGAAATATCATTGCCAATTGCTTTTTCAAACATGTCAAATTGTAAGAAGAACCTGCTATTGACTTGCCTTGCCGCATCGGTATAATCCTCGCCTTCAACAAATGCTTTATAACGGTTATAAAGCATGGCATTATTTTGAGGCAATGCTCCCAACAATTTACCCGCGCCCTTTAAAAGAATTTGCGATGGGGTCCGGCGCAGCAGCACATTTACCTTATCAAGTTGATATCTGGTTCCCATCCTGTCAATATCCCGTTTCCAATCCTCGAGTATCCTGAAATCGCAATCCAGCTTAATCCAATTGTTTCCGTAAAGCGAATTGAAGCTTTCACTCATTTCATCAAAAAATTCCTGAATAACATCCAATTCCCCGCCGATTTCTTCAATCCAGCCAGCTAGCGAGGACCTTAACTTCGGCAAAAGTGTATCATTCAAATAAACATTCAATCTTCTGTTCATTTCATCATTCATCTCAAAATGAACGGTGCGGAAATCACTCGTTTCCTTTAAAAAGTCAGCCGACCCCTTAAGCAGTGCCGGAATGTCAACCAGCGCTTCAGCTTTTGCTTCATCAATGATTTGACGGTAAGATTTCCGGACCTTTTCAATCCTTTCCGCTTCAATGTCATCCAACTGGTTCATTGCTCCTGTCAATTTGGCTGACATTTGCTCCCGATTCTCTATAATCTCCTGTATACCTGTTTCCTGTTCCATTCTTTGTAACAGAAGATGGTCAAGCGTTTTTCTAATCAGAAGCAGCAATTTATCTGTCCGGTTGCCGAGAATGCTTCGTTCCGGAGTTCCTATGACGGCCGCCTTAACTATGCTCTCAAAAAGCCTATCCTTGTTCGGAGCCGGGCCCACTTTAATGACTTCGGATTCCGGAAAGGAGTTTTTCAGCACCATAGCCGCTTGTTCGAACTCATTCGGGTCAGGTTCACCTTGTTGAGTAAGCAAGAAATGGACTGGAAGTCCTGGTGCCTGCTCCCGGATACGAGCAAGCGCAATCCGTTCCGGTGTTGTCAGCAAAGCCGCTGAATCTACCGCAAAGAAAAGGCTATCTGCCAAATGTATATACTCCAAATCCTCGAATCCTACATCCTCACCTGAAAACTCAGGCAGGTCAATAAGTGAAAGCCCAGAATCCCGGAGAAATGGAATCGGCATTGAAAATGTAAATATCCCATTACTTGAATTTTCCTCTTCTACTTCTTCAAGTACATCCCCTTTAACAATTCCCTCATCTGTCACAAGACCAATTGCTGCTTCGTCCTGATAGTGAAAAGCGAATGTCTTGCGGGAGCCACCGGCTTCTTCTGGATATGATTCCCCCAGAATCATACGGAGTGCCCAAGCTTTTCCGCTCCCTTCCATGCCAGCTGTCACGATATGCCTGGTCCTGAAATTAGCAAGCTCCCCTGCAATCCATTCAAGTCTCGGACCAATCTTTAAACCTCGTGATTGTGCCCATGAAGCTATTTCAGAGAGAAGGGCCAGACCTTCAGCAAAATCATTCTCTGTCCGGCTGGAATAAGTCAATGCCTTTTCTGCTGTTTCTATCGAATTCTGTGATATACCCGCTGGGAACTTCCCACTCCAGGCAAGCAGTGCCGAGGCAGCCAGCCCCAGCGTGGTCGGATCTGCTATCGCAAGCCAGTTGCTTAATAGCGGCGGCATGATTGGAGCAAGTGATGAAATTGAATAATTCCCCGAAGTCGTGAAATCGAGATAAGCCTCTTTGTAAAGAATCGATAACTCAGGCCAAATACCAGACGGAACATCTTCTAATTCTCCAAGCAGCTGATCCCAGCCTGTAATCCAGGAAAAATAGCTTTCTCGTCCCTTGTAACTCCTCCAGAGTTCAACCGCAAGCAGACCAAACTGCTTTTGATCAACTTCATAAAGGGTTTTCAAGACATGTTTGAAATAGGATGGTTCCCGGTTTACAGTTACTCCTCGTTCAACATATCCAGTAAGGACACCAGCCCAATCCGCCGACTTAATTCTCACCGTTTCATCAACAGCCAATTCCGTTGCACTATCCCAATCCTCTCTGCCCTCAAAAAACTTTCGTGCCAGGATGGTGGCATCCGGATAATCTGGGTTTTCCTCAATTAATCCCTTAATAGTTTGGGAAGCTGCATCTTCTTTTCCTCTTTCAATGTAAAGCGAGAAAAGCTGGAGCGCCACTTCCGCCCGTAAGGTCCGGTTCTCGGAACTAACCGACTTGTAAAAGTCCTCTGCTTTAGCGAGCTGCCCAAGTTCATAATAAGCATCGCCTGTATTTTTTATAGCCCATTGCCCAAGTGCCCCATCTATACCCTCCCATTTAAAAATGGCAGATTCATAGTCACGGAATGAAAAGTATACTTCCCCCTGAGCAAATCGAATTTCCGGAAGCCCAGCTTCCCCCTTCTGAATTGCGGCGAGAAACGCTTCTGCCAGTACAGCTGCGGGGTAGCCCCCTTCATGCCCTTCCATCAAGCGTTCATAATACATCTTTTCAATCAGCATTTTTTCAAGATTCATAACCGCTGCCCCCTGAATACGTGCGTCGTTTTAGTTTGTTCTGATTACTTATTTAACTATTTTTGTACTCTTCAACCCTATTCTAACAGAGTTCGCAATAGAGTACTCATTTCTGCCTAATAGAAGTACGAAATTAAGTAAGTCTTTCTGCCCGTCCTCAAATGTTAGAAAGAAACTAAACAGCCATCAGTAATCACGGGCGGCCTTTCCAACTTCGAAAAATCCGACTCATTAGCATTGTTAAGGAAACTGATGCAAACCCACTTTCTCTGACTTATGAATGGGCGGATGCCGTGTCAAAAGTGACTTACCAACATAGAGTATAGGGACTTTGCCCATTACAAACAAAGGAGAAATGCCCAATGTATCCATATGGTTACTTTCCACAGCAAATCCAGCAACAACCAGTTTTCGCATCACAACAACCTCAATACCAGTATGACACGTTCATCCAGCAGCCTCAGGAGTTCACAGAATTTGAAATGCAGCAATTTGATCCAGACCGCCAACGTCCGCAAGAGCTTGAGAGAAGGATTACTCAGCTTGAAAGGCGGGCTACACAAATCGAGCGTGAAAATGAGCGCCAATCCAGGGAAATTACCCGGCTGAATAATCAACTCGATCGGACCCAACGCCGCCTTCAGCGCGTAAATCAACGCCTTCGCACCCTTGAAAACAGATTCAACATCCCGTTTGTCCCATTTGATGGAGAATTTTAATATTACCCGGGCCTGAATTATTAGGCCTGGGCATTCAATTTATTTTTCATTTATACCCCAAACCCCACACAATGAAAGTACTATTTTAAAACACCATACTTAATTGCAGCATCAGAATGATATATGTTACTTTCTCCCTAGCGAGGAATACTCGAAGACTCCCAGCAGTACCTGAGAAATAACGGACTCCATATTGTTATCACAGAAGGAAACAGCACTTTTTTACAAGCAACTCCTAACTCACTAGCCATCCAAAAATTCTCGTGCGTTAATGGAGGTAATTTCTAGTTCTGTGAGTGCCATAAGCAGCAATGAGAAACTCTCTTGCTACCAAAAAAGATTATCCCCCTGTATGCCGGGAATAATAGAAGTGGATATTCATTGGAGGAGGTGGAAGGTTGCTTTATCTCGGAAAGGAACATGACCCTAGAAAAAACAGAAAATTAATCTCGGACCTGTCAGCAGGAAGCCCGAATATCTCAGAGGCGGTTGCGCATACCGAAAAACTTTTTGAAAACATGAGTGTGGGCGTCAGGGATATTATTAGACAGAAATCTTTTTCTTCTAGGCTGAAACAATTTTTCAACCGAATGCCTGTCCTTTTTTTCGCAAAGCAAGCTGGCATATCGGATGAATCAACAACTCTGGTCGGACCTGATGGACATGCCTTTCCATCTTGGAAACCAATTCTCGATGAGGAATACACTCACCTGATGTCAGTCATTGATACTGAAGTGAATGTCTCCGACTTCGGCGCTGTCGGGGATGGTGTTACAGATAACACAGAAGCATTTAAAAAGGCCATCGGCAAAGGAAGGGTAATTGTACGGATACCAAAAGGAACATTCGTCACTCAAGAGATTCGCCTTCCATCCTGGACCTGCCTGATTGGCGAAGGAAAAGGCCAAACTATTCTTAAACTCCATGACAAGGCACCAAAATCATCACAGCTAGTTACAAATTCTTCCCATTGGAAAGGAAATCGCAACATCTTCGTTAAAGGCATGAGCCTTGACTGGAATATTGAAAGGCTGGGGAATATCCCTAAAACAGCAGCAGGCAATAATTTTTCCAGCTGTTTGCTCTTTGCGAATGTAACGTTTGGCTGGGTAATGGATGTGGAGGGAATCAACCCTGGACTTCATTGCTTTGATGTATCCTCGACCATTTATAATTATTCCGGTGATGGGTACCGGGCACGAGGAGGAAGCAACTATATCTGGCTGGACGGACTGAACGGATACGGCTTCGGGGATGACGGCGTAACAACCCATCATAGCGATAATATACTAATTTCCAACTGCCATATGTGCGATCCAAGCGGACGCTCGCATAAAAAAGGGTTTTCTAATTCAAATGGATTTGAAGCCGATGACGGATCCAGGAATGTTTGGCTCGTTAACAACTCGTCAACACGCTGCTTTGGCGGGGTTGAAATAAAAGCGCATCATAATTCCTCGGCCGCATCAAACGTCCATATCATCGGCCACTTATCGGTCAACGATAACCGTTCCTTCAATTTTCGCCATATAGGGCACCACAAAAGCACCGATCCAATTTCTAAAACAGCTTTTAATATCCGTGCGACAAACCTTGTATCTATCGCACCAATCCATACCGATTTGTATGTGGGTTCAAAACCGCGGGCACTGGTCGTTTCCGCATACCGGAATGTAGCAATTAATCAGTTTACCGCAATCGGGGACCCGGATTATGACTATGGTGGCGAACCAGTGATGGCGATTCAGTACAGGTCTCGGAATGTTGTACTTGATAATATTTCAGTAAGTAATTTCCGCACTGCCTGTGCAGATGTGAAGGTATTCGGGGGTGACAACTGCGCTGATTCCGTAGCGGTTCGAAACCTAACAGTCAGAGATTCCGCTAAACAAGCTGTCCAGATTGGCAAAGGCGTTAGCCAAGTAAGAATTGGCAGGGTACTTGCGCTCGGAAGCAGCCAATCACATAATGAAAAAAAGGCATAGCTGGTCCGCTCCTGCGCTTTGGGCAAATTGATTTGGACACTTTGGACCCAAGTTATGTTTTTCCGGAACGGCAAGTCTTTAACTTAAGAGGGGTGGATGCAGGCATCCCCCCTCTTCTCCCAACTCTCTTAAATAAATTTATCTTGAAAACTCCATTTTCCCATGAAAACTCGCATTTAAATCCCTAAATACCCCCCCATTTATAGATACCCTTCAGGTATTCTCCTATGGTAGTATAAGGAATACACCAACAAAAGGTATGGAAATTTTTACAGGGGGACCTATGAACAAAAAGTTTTACCTTTCTAGCATTATAGCCATCATCGCCCTAATTATCGGAACAAACTATCTATTTACCCTGTTCGGGGCTTCAAATCAAGTTATGACGCTTAGTCTCGCAAAGGATACTCTATTAACAACAATTATAGGCATTCTTATTTACCTTCTCTTAAAAAAAACAAGAGAACTCAATCGAGCCAGACTAGGGGAACAACAACTTTCCACCCTTATCAACTCGATGGTTGATTTCGTGAATTTCAAGGATGGAAAAGGAAGATGGATTGAAGTTAATGAATATGGACTTGAGTTGTTCCAACTTACCGGAGTAGATTATCGAGGCAAAAAGGATTCAGAACTGGCACCATTTTCGAGGGATTATGGCGATGCACTCCGTTATTGTGAAATTTCGGATGAAGAAGCCTGGACCAATCGGAAGATAACTAGAGTTGAAGAAATCCTTGAAACACCCTCTGGAGTTAAAAGGATATTTGACACCATTAAAATACCCCTGTTTTATCCGGATGGAGAACGTAAAGGACTTGTCATTATCGGCCGTGATATTACTGAAAATAGAATGCTCATTAATTTGCTTGAGGATAGCAGGCAGCAGTATAAATCCTTGTTTGAATATAACCCGGATATCGTTTACATGACTGATTTAACAGGAATGTTTACTAACGTCAATTCACGCTTTAAGGAAGTAACCGGCTATGAACCAGCCGATATTATCGGTAAACGTATTCTAGATTTGATGCCGAATGCGGATAAAAGAATGCTTGGCCGTTATCTTTCAGCGGTCGTGATTCATAAGGAGCCACAAACCATTGAACTCGAAATAACTACGAGTACGGGATCCACCATTATCGTGGAGTGCACCTCGATGCCAATCATCATAAACGGAAACACCACAGGATTAATTGGATATGGCAAAAACGTTACCAAGTTGAGAGAAACCGAGGAGCAGCTCCGGCGCTCCGAAAAGCTTTCCGTTGTCGGAGAAATGTCTGCAAGTGTAGCACATGAAATACGGAATCCGCTGACATCGCTGATTGGGTTTGTACAGCTCTTGCAATCCGAGGATGAAAAGCATCAGTCCTACTATGCAATCATGAAAAACGAACTCAATCGAATCAACTCGATTGTGGGGGAGCTGCTCTTATTAGCAAAGCCACAGGAAATAAAATTCCAGCATTCAAATTTATATCTGATTTTGCACGATGTCATCACATTGCTTGAAACAGAAGCTGCCTTTTATAATGTACAGCTCGAGTACACCATCGGAAGGCAGGAATTATTTCTGGATTGCGAGCGAAACCAGCTTAAACAATTGTTTATCAATGTGATCAAAAACGCAATTGAAGCCTCACATCCAGGCGGAAAAGTAAAAGTGTGGGCAACAAGAACGGGGCACGGAACCGTAACTGTCACCATAACTGATACAGGAATTGGAATCTCCAAGAATAGACTTGAGAAAATAGGCCAGCCGTTCTATTCCTCTAAGGAAAAAGGAACCGGACTTGGCCTAACCGTCAGCTTTAAAATAGTTGAATCACATCGCGGGAAGATGGAATTTTCGAGCGAAATCAACAAAGGGACAAAAGTGCTAATTGAATTACCTATCGAAAAAACCTCCCCTGCAGCATAATCTCCTGCAAGTTTAGCCAAGACGTATTGAGGGACCCGGAACCATACCGGGTCCTTTTACTTTTCTCCAGAATTCTTCTCCAATAGTTCGTCTGCGATCTTTTCGGCAACACGCCGGTACATATTGCTCATATGAACAAGAGACGCAATCAGCAGAACTTTTCGATTGATATCTTCAGAGTTTGTTTCACATTTATCGTTAACAGCAGCATATCGTTTGGCCAATTCACCCATAAAGTCTCCAGTGTTCGTCTCACAAAGGTCGAGGTAGATTGAATAAAAACCGCTTAGATCCAGTTCGCCTCGTACTGCCTGATTATTAATGCCCTCTAACACACCTTTAATATCATTGATTGATAGAGCACCCTTCAGCTGATAAATCATGCTGATCATAACCAGGTGGTCCCTGGTATATTTTTTCTTTTTTACAGGAAAGAACAAATCCCCTTTTGCGTAGTTGTTTATCATAGTCTTAGTCAGGATCTTTTCATCCTCATTCCGCTTTGTATCTGCATATTTGTTTTCAAAGAGCTGAATAACCTGATCCATGTACAAGTCTATTCCCGGCATTTCGTCTAGTCTTAATTGTTTATCTAGTCCAAGCTTGGCCACTAATTCCTCAATTTCTTTCATTGTTACCTCCATCATTAATTTCTTTCATTGTTACCTCCATCATTTAAATGTTTTGCCTATAGTATACAGGAAAATACCTTTCTCATAAACATTGACTACATATTGCTATATGTGTATTATCATAAGTAGTTATTAAAACTACATTACAAATTACCGAGGTGTATTTATGAATACTTATGTTCGCGAACCTGTTAATGGATTTACCCATTTAGCCGGTGCCCTTCTTTCATTTGCCGGGCTTTTAGCAATGGTCATCAAGGCTTCACTCGCTGGAATGTCTGGAGTTGCCATTACAGCAGTAATCATTTTCGGTGTTAGCATGATTTTGCTTTATTCCGCTTCCGCTACTTACCATTTGGTCATCGCGAAAGATAAAGTAATTGCATTCTTGCGCCGTCTTGACCATTCCATGATTTTCATTTTAATCGCCGGAACGTATACCCCTTATTGCCTAATATCTCTAAATGGGCGTGCCGGTTGGATCCTCTTTGGCATTGTTTCCACAGCAGCACTTGGCGGTATTATTTTCAAAATGGTCTGGTTCGACTGCCCGCGCTGGCTTTCGACCTCCCTTTATATTATTCTCGGCTGGATGGTAGTATTTGTGGCTCCATTACTATCCGGAAACCTTCATTGGGCAGGTTTATTCCTGCTGATTCTTGGGGGGATTTTTTATACAATTGGCGGCATCATTTATGGTGCGAAGCCTGAATTCCTCCGGACAAAGCATATGGGCTTTCATGAGATATTCCACATTTTTATCCTGCTTGGGAGTTTAGCCCACTTCCTGAGCGTTTATCTATTTGTCTTATAATGAAATTTCACCAACCACTTCGATAACGGGGTGGGTTTTTCACTTATTTTTCCTTCCCTATTCCTATCATCATTGACCATGTTAGGTTTCTTAACATATAATGTATTAAATTATTAAAGTCAGAACATTTGAGTTCTTCAAGGGGGAGTCAGGGTGGGGACTGGAGCGTTTTCCTACAAGGATAAAAAGGTTATTTCCATCGGAGTGGTCAAGGAATTAACAGGGCTTTCCGAACGGCAAATTCGTTATTACGAAGAAAGAAAGCTTATTTTTCCGGATCGGACTTCTGGAGGAAGCCGAAAATACTCCTTCTCCGATGTGGAATTGCTTGTAGAAATTGCTGAAAAAATCGAAGACGGCGTGCAAACTTATGAAATACGCCAGGAAATAAAACGAAAGAAAGCGGATTCCGAAAAGAATATACGCAGGAAAATGATTCAAGGCCAGATTAATGCACATTTTGGATTAAAAAATAACCAATAAGAAATATATGTTAGGTTTTCTAACATGATTATAGAATCCTATCTCCATCCATGCGAAAATATCTCTACAAAGAGGGAAATCAAAGTGGAGGGAGATTTTTTAATGGATCTATTATTTTTAATCAATAGCTTGTGGGTTATGGTAGGCGCTGTTTTGGTCATTTTGATGCTTGGCGGTTTCATCCTCCTTGAGACTGGTTCAACCCGGATGAAGAACGCTGGCCATATTGCCGGAAAAACAATTTTAACATTCGGTATTTCCTCGCTTGCATTCTGGGTGATAGGCTATGGACTTATTTTTGGTGAAGGTAATGCATTTGTTGGATTTTCGGATTTTTTCTATTCTGGTTATGATATTAAAGGCATTAACCTTTCGGGTCCTGTTTTCTTTTTATTTCAGCTAGCCTTTGCCGGTATTTCATTAACAATCGCTTTCGGCGGCTTTGCTGAACGGGCAAAATTATCTGTTTATCTTGTTTTCGCTCTCCTTTTTTCAATTCTAGTTTACCCTGTTATCGCCCACTGGATTTGGGGCGGGGGCTGGCTTGCCGAACACGGCAAGCAGGATTTTGCAGGTTCTACGGTTGTTCATCTGACAGGTGCAATGGCTGCCCTTGCCGGAACAATCTTGCTAAAACCCAGAATTGGAAAGTACAACAAAGATGGCTCCTCCAATAACATTGAGGGACATAATCAGGTGTTTACCGCCTTTAGCGTCCTCCTCCTTTGGGTAGGCTGGTTCGGCTTTAATGCAGGCAGCACGGTTTCCGTTGATGCCGGGTTCTTTGGGTTTGTTGCACTCAATACAAATCTGGCAGCTGCCGCAGGTGTTGTCGCGGCTCTCATAATCTCCTGGGTGGTCACCGGCAAAGCTGATGTGCCAATGATGTTGAACGGAGCATTGGCTGGACTTGTAGCTATAACAGCATCGTGTGCATTCGTTGATACATGGGCAGCAGTGGTAATTGGCTTTATCGCAGGTATTCTTGTATTCTATAGCATCCGTTTCTTTGAATACAGAAAAATTGATGATCCCATTTTTGCCCTTTCTGTCCATGGGGCTTCAGGAGTTTGGGGAACTCTTTCAACTGGATTTTTTGCAACCGAAGAACTTGCGAGCGTCGGCAGACCCGGCCTCTTATATGGTGGAGGCCTTGAACAGCTTGGCGTTCAGGCACTTGGTGTTCTCGCCTCTGGCTCATTTGCCTTCGCCGTTTCTTTCGCGATACTTTACGTTATGAAACTGGCGATGAAAGGCCTGCGTGTAACGGAGGAGGAAGAAATTATCGGTCTCGATATAAGTGAACATGGAAGCTATGGTTATCCAGAGCTTCTGAAAGCCGAAACGAAGCAGGAAGATGCGATTTTTAATCAAAAAAAACATGCCGCAACAGGAACTTTTGCTTCCCAGGAGTGAGTACCCCAAAAGATTCATATACCGAGGGCTTAACTGAGGTGGTTTTCCAAAATGTGATGGCAATGTTATGGCAAGCAACCCAATGTGGTGCCATTCACTGGCTCGCTTGCAGAACCAGGTTGGATATTGGACAGAGGAAGCATCCCGGCCGTCATTGTTAATCTAACTGGCATTACGAATGAAGATGTAGCACATCCACCCCTTCATGCTGATATGCTGGTTGATTTTTATAAGTTTGTCAGAAGCAACTTCCTGATTACCCATCATTCACAGCATGAGCAAGCTTTCATGAAACAGACGGCCAGGGAATCGCAAAAAATATCCTTTCACCACCGAATTATTGATGCTTCTTTTTTAATTGCCTATTCAATCTTGCCTACAAGCAAACTACACTTGAGGATATATCCAAGTTGTGCGGAGTTGAGCCAGCAGGCCGACATCATGCACTAGGCGACGCCATGCTGGCAGCCCAGGTTTAGTCCTATTACCCTGAAAAGGGAATCGGTGCTGGATATAGCATCTTGAACGACATCTACTCAGAGCTTTCAAAATTGAGATAAACAACCTTAAAGTGAAGTTTTCAATTTGTTCCTACCCTTAGACCCGACTAAAGAAAATGAGTGCATGATTCCGTCCGCTTTCTTGTTGGAAAATGCAACCTGATAGGGAGCGCTTACATGATTGATAAATAAGCTTTCCCCCTCTTCTAAGGTATTTTTAAAGAGGAGCAATTTTTCAAATTGTCTAAAAAAGATGTTGACACCTTCCCGAATTCTCTGATAGATTATGTTTAAATTATTTTTAAAAAATAAAATTGATGACGAGAAGAGTAAGCTAGGAAGACTGTTCCCCAGAGAGCCGGCAGATGGTGAAAGCCGGTGTCCAGTGCCTATCCGAAAATCATCTCCGAGATGCAAAGCTGAAGTAAAAGTAAGCTTTGACGGGATTTCCGCCGTTACAAGGAAGACGTATGTTTGTACGTTGACTGAGCGCCGCAATCATCTTTGATGTTGCGGAATAAGGGTGGTAACGCGAGTTCATTAACTCGTCCCTGTATAACGGGGGCGGGTTTTTTATTTTTCAAAATAATTTCCGCATTGTGTACAGTCACAGTGCACTACTTCTAAAAAGAAAGGGAGAATTAGAGAAATGAAAAAGTTTGACACGTTGTTTATTGGCTTTATGTTGTTTTCTATGTTTTTTGGAGCAGGCAATCTAATTTTCCCTCCTTTCCTTGGGGCTCTTTCCGGTACATCCTACTGGCTTGCGATGGCTGGATTTGTACTTACCGCTGTTGGCCTTCCACTCCTTGTCATCCTTGCAGTTGCACGGGTTAAAGGCGGTGCAGCAGAAATGGGAAATCGTGTTCATCCAGTCTTCAGTGCGGTTTTCATTGCAGTCGTTTATCTTTCTATCGGTCCATTCCTTGCGATTCCGCGAAATGCATCCGTTGCGTTTGAAATGGGCGTTTTGCCGTTCGCACCAGATACAATGAATCAAACAGTCGCTTTATTCGTATACTCGGCATTATTCTTCCTTGTTGCCTTTTTCACTGCATTAAACCAAGACAAGATGCAAAAATATATGGGTCGCTGGATCACTCCCGTATTGCTTGTATCCATCGTCGTCCTTTGTGTAGTAGGCTTCGTCAAGCTCGATGGTTCCCTTCTTGCTCCATCTGGCGGCTATGATACCGGGGCATTTTTCAAAGGCTTCCTTGAAGGGTATAACACAATGGATGCTCTAGCTTCCCTTACCTTCGGGATTGTAATCATCACTGCTGTCAAACAGCATGGTGTGAAAGACGAAAAGCAGCTTACTAGCTATTTGATGAAAGCTGCAGTCATTGCAGGTTCATTGCTTGCTCTGGTATATGTATCGATTGGTTGGGTAGGCGCGAGAATGGGCGAGAGCGGTCCATTCGAATCAGGTGCTGAGCTTCTCGCTACCGCCTCGACTCTAATTTTGGGCAAACCAGGAACAGCACTTCTCGGTTTGATCTTCACCCTAGCCTGCTTCACAACAGTTGTCGGTCTAACTTCGGCCTGTGGTGAGTATTTCTCTAAGGTTATTCCAAAGGCAAGCTACAAAGCTGTCGTTACAGCTATCACCTTGATTGGATTCATCCTTTCCAATGCAGGTCTTGCACAAATTCTGAAGGTATCAGTACCATTTTTGGTTACTGCTTATCCGTTAACTATTGTCCTTGTTACACTAAGCTTCTTCCATCGTTATTTCCGGAATCCACGCATGGTGTACGGAACATCGATGTTACTAACTGGCGTGTTCGCGGCTATTAGCGGGCTTACCACATTCGGCCTTGACCTTGGCCCACTGGTGACTTTTAGGAATGCATTGCCTTTTGCATCAGCTGGTATGGACTGGGTTGTTCCAGCTATTGTTGGCGCTTTGATTGGCCTAGCCTTTAGCGGAAAAAAAGAACCGGCCACTTTGCCGCAAAACCTGAAAACTTCATAAGAAAGCAACAAGGCTGGCTCCCTATAAAGGTGCCAGCCTTTTCTCTTATTTGTTCATCTTTCGTGCAAAAGCCTCAATTTTTCCCCTATCGAGTCCATCTTTATCTTCCTTCAGTCCTAAGATTGATTTGACAATAATAGCCTCAAGGAGGTTAAGCTCTTGGATATGGATCTGATAGCCTAAAATATCAGCAGCTGCCGCTTGTATCATCAGCTCTTTCGGATACGCCTGCTGAAGCTCCTTTTCCCGCTCCTTCTGGTCTGGATGCGCCCCACAAATGAATAAGCCAAGCTTTTTTCTCAGAAGCTCTTGCCTGTTCTTAACAATGTAACGGGACATCGTCTTTTGGATTTTTCCAAAGTAAATGGATCCGCCCAGAATTACTGCATCAAAGCCGGCCAAAGGGGGAATATTATCATCTGATAGCTTCACAGCGACCACTTCCCCATTAAGACTCTCAGCAAGAATCGATGCTGCATGGGCCACTGTTCCATGTTTTGATTCATAAAGGATCAATGTTTTCACACGAAATCACCTTCCACTTCCTTTACATTGTAAAGGACAAGATACAAGCAAAACGCAATCAACAAAGTAATCACAGCAAATATGCCCGTCTCAGCAAGGCTGGTTGTCACTCCAGCTAAAAACATCCTAACAGCCATCGCTGTAACAGCGGTCGACAGTGTCAAAACTTTAATAATAATTATAGGTCCAAGCAAATATCCTGCCGGTCTTCGTTTCAGTAACATCCATCCTGCAACTATTCCGATAGGAACCACAAAACCCAGGTCAAGTGCCTGGATGACGAGGGTGGTGTAATGGTCAAGTCCTACCGGTACCACCTTCCGAGTCAGTGAGGGTACAATCCTGCCAAACCACATCAATCCGATTGCAATCCCCAGAAAAATCAATACACCGCCTAAAAACCGAACCGGCATCGTTTCCTTAAAACGCGCGGCCAGTGCGTTGGTGTTGAAGGAAGTCAATATTAGAGTAAAAGCAAAGAAGCTTGTAGACATAAGAAGTACATAGATGAGGAAGAATGGATTATAAGCCGAAAGAAAGGAGTACGAAGCATAGGTGTAAAGAAAATAGCCAAGGGTGCCTGCAAGTAACAGCCTTCCCTTCAAAAGCCCCTTATTCGAAAGAAAAAGGGAAACAATCAAAAGCGGGATTCCCAGAACAAGTGTGACAATATCTTGGGCAATCTCCTGTTCTGCCCCCGAAACAGAATCATGTTTGTACAAACCTTTTCCATAAAGATCAATTATCTCACCGGATACGGTTTTATACGGATGAGGCCCCGCACCTTCACTTGAAAATATTCCCCAGGCTGAAGCAAGAGCAGCTAACAAAATAATAAAGATAGTCAACCATGCAATCAGACGGTTACCTTTCATCACTTTACACCCCATTTATATATACATTCACCATCATTCTAGCTGATTGGCTTTAATTGTTTACAGAAGAGTTTGTCAATTCGGTGAAGAGTATCGCGCAATAAAAAAGTCCTTGCAAAGGTTCCAGAAAGGAACCTTCACAAGGACTTAAATAGATGAGTTATTTTTGAGTTATTTTTTCACTATAAAATAGCCAGCCGCCATAATCGCAAACCAAATAGGTGCAACCAGCAAGGCCACAGAAGTTCCCTCAATAAAGCCCATTGAAATGACAACAACAGCTAGCAGTGCGAGCGCGAGATAAGATGATGCCGGATGGAAAGGCATCCTGAAGAGCTTGCTGCCGCCTGTTAACTTACGGAATTTTATATGCGTCAAGAGAATGATTGTCCAACTTGTCACCGCAGCAATTGTCGCAATCGACATAATGTAGGAGAAGACTTTCTCTGGCACAACGTAATTCAAGTACACAGCGATAAGAAGAATCGCTGACGTGAATAAGATTCCTCTTGCCGGAATGCCATGTTTATTGAGCTTTCCGAAAAACTTCGGGCCATTTCCTTGGTCCGCAAGGCTGAATAGCATTCTGCCTGTCCCATACATGCCGCTGTTGAACGCCGAAAGAGCGGCCGTCAGGACAACAAAGTTTATGACATCCGCCGCGGCAGGCATGCCGATTTTATCAAAAATAAGCACAAACGGGCTGCCTTCTGTACCAATTTTGTTCCATGGATACAGGGTCATGATGACACCTAGCGCGCCAATGTAAAAAATCAAAATCCTCCAGATAACGTTATTGATAGCTGATGGAATGGTCTTCTTCGGATTCTCTGCTTCACCCGCTGTCAGCCCGATCAATTCAATTCCTCCGAATGAGAACATGACCATGACAAGAGAAAGAACAACTCCCGTTAGACCTTCGGGCATGAAGCCTCCATGGGCCCAGAGATTATCGAAACCAACTGGATTTCCCCCATTACCAAAACCAAACAAGATAATGCCGAGCCCGGCTACGATTAAGCCGATAATAGCAAGGACCTTAATCATGGCAAACCAGAATTCAAATTCTCCAAATGCTTTTACATTGATTAAATTAATGGCGGTCATTAGCGCCAGCACAACCAGAGCAGTCACCCAAGATGGAATGTCAGGGAACCAATACTGGATGTAGGCGCCGACAACCGTAATTTCGGCCATCCCGACAACAACCCAATTGAACCAGTACGTCCAGCCGGTAACGTAGCCGGCAAACCTCCCTAGATACTTGTTAGCATATTCACTAAATGAGCCTGAAACAGGATTGGCAATAGCCATTTCCCCCAGTGCTCTCATAATCAGAAAGATAACCAAACCACCCACAGCATAGGATAGCAGGATGGCGGGGCCGCCTAGTTCTATTGTCGAGCTGGATCCGTAGAAAAGTCCAACTCCAATCGCCCCGCCAAGAGCAATCAACTGAATATGGCGATTACTTAATCCTCGCTTCAATTGATCCTCATTTTTCCCGGGTGGGTTTGAAGGGCTATTCATGTTTGTTGTTTCATCCATTTGTTGCACCCCTAAACACTTATACTTTTACGCTTTTATGCGCTAAAACATCATTTTGTTATCATATCTTAAAATGAGTATTTTGCCTATTCTTTTACCCGCTTTTCTCGAAAAAATGTGTCATTCTGGGAATTGCAATTTTCTGTTAAATATATAAGACTTCCAACTGTTCAGGTTATTACCATTCATACTTAAGCATGAAAGCCGGAAACTAAAGGGGTGTCACATTTAAATCAAAGGGGGCTATTCGTTTGATAAAGAAAACAATAGGTCTAGCAATGGCCGCACTTCTTGTATTCGGCCTTGCTGCCTGCAACAATAATGGGAACGACAATGCAACTGATCATGGAACGGGCGCATACAATGTTCGGAACAATGGGGACAGGGACGACAACAATGACTTCTTCGGAATGGATAATGAAGGGCTATTAACCGAGGAATGGGACCCAGGTCATAACGATGATGACCGTGAAGGACGTTCAGGCACTTTTGGAAATGACAGGAGAGATGGAAAGCAAAACGAGAAACAAAACGACAATGGAAACTGGTTTGGCCGCAATGATTTATCCAGCATCCAAACATCCATGTCGAGTAGAAATTACCCTCACACACAACCAGTTTTGATCCGTCCAGCAGAATACCAATTTGTACGGATGGACGATCAAAACCGCGCAATAAACCAACAAGGGCAAAACCAACAGCAAATACCCGGGGCAATGCCTCCGGTAACGAATCAGGGACAGCTGCCAGGTGCCGGACAACAGGGGCAGGGCTTTTACCCACAACTGGGACAGCAACAAGGTACAGCTCAATTACCACAGCAACAAACAACGAATCGCCAGCAGCCTGCTGCAGCACCTGGAATTAGCCAAATGGCCAAACAAGTAATTGACTTAACGAACGTCCAGCGCCAGCAAAATGGGCTCCCGCCATTACAGGCTGATACACAGCTAAGCGGTGTTGCCCAAAGAAAATCTTTAGACATGGCACAATACAATTACTTTTCCCATACAAGCCCAACATATGGGTCACCGTTTGATATGATGCGCGACTTCGGCGTTTCGTACCGGACTGCAGGTGAAAATATCGCTGTAGGACAGCGTTCTGCTCAAGAAGTCGTACAAGCTTGGATGAACTCTGAAGGACACCGCCGAAACATTTTGAACAGGGAATTCACCCATATCGGGGTAGGGTTCCTGCAAAACAGCAACCACTGGACACAAATGTTCATCGGGAAATAAAACAGCGGTTGCGCGTTAATTGGCAAAGAAGCTGAAAAGCCGGTTCCTTCTTGGAACTCGGCTCTTATTACTGCCTGCTCCTCTTCGATTTCCTCTACCTAGCTGCATTTTGTTGTGTTACTTTTTTAGCTCCGTACACCAGCGCTTGGCACATATAGCTCCCATTTTTTAAAAGGTAAACGTATGCTTCTCATCTCATATTCTTTAAAACCGGCAGCTTTTAAAGAGTATAAACCCTTCTATACGGAATGAACTTTTTTCCTGTATATAGTATGCTAAGTGTGTGATGAAGGGGGCGTTTTTATGTGGCTGCTATTTAGTATTCAACTCGGCACTGCCGTTTTGTTCCTTTTTCTTGGATGGGGTTTAAGGCGGGGAGCGTACTGGCTAATATCAGGCTTTTCAATCAGGCCTAAGGAGGAACAAACCCAGCTTATCGAACGGGGCTACCCACAGAGAACAGGCAGCCTGCTAATAGGGACCGCAATCGGAATGATTGTTTTGCTTCCGCTAATTTTTACGTCATTTCCATATGCGATTGAAGTCAATTTTGGCTTCATGCTGGTTTTCCTGCTTGGAGGGTTCATATATCTCTCACGCTACGAGGTCCCACAAAAGCGAAAAAAGAGCTATATTATTAGCATAAGCATTGGATCAGTGACGATTATTTTAATCGGGATACTGATGTTTTTGGGCTATCAGGATCCGAAGCTAATTTTAAAAGAAGAAAGCTTTGAAGTTACTGGAATGTACGGGGATTCATGGACATACGCGGAAATAGAAGCAGTCAGCCTCCTCGATGACATGCCAGAAGTAACCTGGAAGGTGAACGGATTTGGCCTGGAAACCGTTGCAAAAGGAAAATTCAAGGTAACCGGCTATGGGACGAGTCTGCTGTTCATTCAAAAGGGGGTACCTCCTTACCTTCATATAAAAACAAAAGATGAGGATATATTTATTAACGCCCAGAGTGCCTCCAAGACCCGAGCCTGGGAGAAAAAGCTTACAGGCAGGATTCAATGATGATGAAGGTTAGGCAGGTTTCCATTGGTAAATAACAAATTATTATAATAGTTTTTGGAGGAAAATATGACGACACTAGGATTTATCCGGCATGGAAGCACAGCCTGGAATAAGGAAGGCCGGATACAGGGAAGCTCCGATATTCCGCTCGATCAGGGAGGACTTAACGAAGCTGGCCTGCTTGCAGAAAGGCTTTCAAGCGAAAAATGGGATTATCTTTACGCAAGCCCTCTCCTTCGAGCAAGGAAAACAGCTGAAGTGATTGCCGGCAGGCTGGGAATTGGAGAAATCCATTTTGATTCCCGGCTGCGTGAGGTAAGCTTCGGACAGATTGAAGGTACAATTGAATCGGAGAGAGTTGCCAAGTGGGGCACTGAGTGGCGTAACCTCGATTTAGGATTTGAAAAAAATGAGGATGTGCTGGAACGCGGATTTGCCGCATTGGCTGATATACAGGGGGCCCATCCTGGCAAAAATGTACTGATTGTCAGCCATGGTGCATTTATCCGGAGAGTCCTTTTAGAATTGGTGCCTGGCCTGGAAAAGACCGCACGGCTTAATAACACTGCCGTTACGATTGTCACCCAATCAGATGAAATTTGGGAGTGTGGCTTGTATAATTGCACGAAGCACTTGAGATAAGAATGAGGCAGAATCAATTGTGATTCTGCCTCATTTGTTACTTGATGCGAATTTTCTCCTTCGACTCAATCCAGTCCGGATAAAAAGAGAGTTCCAATGATAGCGGATTGGCAAAGCCTTTCACTTGAGCGAGACTAAAATCCCATATAGATGGTATTATGTAATGGCAATGGCAAACCAATGACCACTGTCCACTTACTTTGTCACCCTTGACCCATGACCAACTAATGCAATGGCGGCTGAATGCTAAACTCATAGTTTAATTCCTGCTCCTTCCGTGTGGCCCTCTTCTGTTTTAAGAAGGGGGCCTTTTTGAGGAAAAAGGGCAGAGCTGCGCAAAAATACAGACCCAAAAAAGTAACGGGTAAAAGTACAGCTAGGAAAGTTAATTTCTCCTTTCGCTCCACCACCTTTATCGTGCTCGGTTCTAATTGTTGAATTGTCAGTGAAGCTTAATGTATGTTTTATTGCATTAAAAATATCGTACTACTTTTAGCAACTTTACATATGGCTTCCCCGTCTAATAGGTAAGAAAACTTCATCCGGGGGGATGAGCATGGATAAGCTTTTAAAAAATGTAACAGTTGTGCTGACGTTTATGGCAGCGTTATACGGGGTATTGTCGATCATTCCCTTTGGGCCGCCTGTATTGTCTGTTTCTGCTGGGGAGCAAAGTGTTTCAGCAGCACAGGGGTCCTTTTGCTGGGAAGGCTATATTAGAGCGAGATGCGAGGATACTCCATCACCGCCAGAATTGGTAAAGCTGCACAACCTTAAACCAATCGTCGTGTCCCCTGGTGAAGAAATAAAGATCGCATTTAAAAAAATCCCTATAGAAGATACAGTAGGAATCAGCCGCTGGGTCAGTGATATTGGAGCAGTAGCCGCGTCCCTGAATGGAAATATCCTTACTGCTCCCGACGAAAAAGGGATTTACGTCTATAGTATGTATGGAAGCTGGGAAAAAGGTTCTTCCGGATATGCGTTTGTGATAGAAGTGAAATAACACTATAAACAGTCTTTTCCGAACTTAACGGGAGAGGCTTTTTATTTTTTTGAGTAATCGATTCCTTTTTCACTTCTTTTTTTAGTAAAAAATTATTAATCAAACGTTTGATTAAATAGTGTTTAACCCAATGCTGGTGCAGGTTTCGAACAATTTCGAAACGAAAGCTATAACTCCCTTACCTCCAAGAAACACCTTTAACTATTTCTCCACTGTTTTAGCAATAATCGCCCCAACTATCAATCCCCATACCGGAGCACTGATATGAAAAAACGATACATTTGATAAGGCAATCAGGAAAGCAAACAACGCACTTAAGCGGAATTTCTCACTGGAAAAACCCATCTGCAAACTGGAAAGGAGCACGCCTAACAGTGAAAAGCCTGCCAATATTGCAATAAAGGCCTGCGGCAAGGCTTGAATGAAGGGCACAATTTTCCACGAGAACACACCAAAGAATAAGGTTAATATTCCTGAAACTACTGAAGCCATATATCTCTTTTGTTTTTCTCCTGCCTCCGGATTGGAACAGATCGCAGTCATCATTCCTGCAATGTTTGCACTTTGGCCGCCGAAAAAGCTAGCTATTATCGAGAAAATCCCGCTAAAAGAAACCACTTTTCGTATTGGCGTTTTGAATTTCGAACTCTCAAGGGCACCTATCCCGGTTGCTACATCATTGCTCAAAATAAGCATAGCAAGAGGCAATGCAAGCGTGATGAAACCTAGCCATGTAAATTCCGGAACCTGCAGAGATGGTAAAGCAAAGGAAAGCCCATTTGATGATATAGTGATATCTTCGGTTAACAACATGGCAATAAATGCAACCATAACCGCAACCACAACTGCCGGAATACGTTTTGACATTCTCGTGCTAACAAAGAATCCAACTAATGCTAAACCGCCTACCATAGGCAGGCCCTTAACTCCCTCGACAAGCTGGACGACATAATTGGTCACTAGCCCAGCAAGCATTGCAGCAATCACTTCTTTGGGTACCCACCTGATAATTTTGGTGAAGAGGCCTGAAACGCCGATTAACAAAATTATCAGGCCTGACATTACATAGCCACCTATGAGCTGAGAATATGTAAAATGTGCTGTTACTGTTGCCAAAAAGGCAACCCCTGAAATTGAATGGCCTCCAGTGATGGGAACTTTAAACCAAAGGGGCATGACAATCCCATATAGTCCGCCAAAAACATATACAGCGAACATCCAATTAATCGTTTGCTCACTGGTAAAATTACCCGCCGTCGCTGCTTGTAAAATAATCAATGCAGGCCCTGTCATTACTAAAGTAGAAGAGATGAGCCCCGCTGAAACCGCTTGGCCCGTTAAATCCTGAAAAGCCGTCTTTTTTTTATTCCCTCTAAATGAATCGTCTCGAATATCTACACGCCGTCTTGGCTCCCCCATGTTTGCCCCCATATGTTAGATAAGTTTGTAGCATTAAACACTTTTTTATCTACTGCCTATATTAGCGAAGTTTGGATTAAAAACAATAAATTTAGCAAATTTAGTAAGAGCTTTTCAGTCCAAACCCCGCATACATTGGAAGGCATTTGCCAAAAATAACTCTATGCTAATTGTGATGGAGGGAATAGGGATGGACAATACACATGAATTTGTGGAAAAGCTTCATGAGAAGCAACGGAAAGATGAAGAAAATAAAAAACGTCAGGGAAAGGGAAATCCAAGCAGGGAGCTCCCGAATAAACAGCACTGAGTAGAATTAAAAAGTAATAGCTAAGTTCGAAAATTTAAAAATTCCCGTTATATCAGTAAGAGCCAACCAAAAAGGCTTTGCAGCCGTTAGCTGCAAAGCCTTTTTTAATCTTCATCCTCTTCAGCTTCGAGAACTTCTGCCCGGACTTTTGTAATCCGGCGGTCGTTCATATCCTCGACCGTAAACAGAACATTTCCATGCTGAACTGTATGCTGCTCTAGCTCACTTGGAATATAACCAAGATGTCCAATGATGAAACCACTCAGCGTATCGTACTCCTGAATTGGCAAGTCAATCTTAAGCAGATTTTCCACTTCATACAAATTGGTTGTACCGTCAATCATGTATGTCCGTTCATCAATCATCTTAATTTCTTCTTCTTCATTGCCAGGCTCATCATATTCGTCAAAAATGTTCCCGACAATTTCTTCAATGACATCCTCAATTGTAACAATGCCATCTGTACCGCCATATTCGTCAATCGCGATTGCCATATGGACATTGTTTGTTTGCATGTCCCTAAAAAGATGATCGATGCGCTGGGATTCCAGGACATAGAACGGATCCCTCAACAGATTCTTCATGTTGAAGGCATCTTCCCCTCTGTTTTCAACAAACTGAATCAAATCCTTTGCATGGAGAATCCCGACAATGTTATCAATATGCTCCTCGTAAACCGGAAAACGGGTGTATCCTTCTTCATTCACAACACGGACTGTTTCTAACAGAGTAGAGTCAATCGGCAATGCGACGATATTTGTTCTATGCGTCATGATATCTGAAACTGTCTTGTTATCCAACTCAAAAATATTATTAATCATGACACGTTCTTCTTCCTGGATGGTTCCTTTTTCCTTACCGACATCAACCATCATCCGGATTTCTTCCTCTGTCACATTCTCTTCCTCGGCATTTGGATCAATTCCAAACACACGGACAACACTGTTCATCGATAGAGTCAGAAATTTAACAAACGGCTTGGTCACCTTTGATAGAACCGTCAACGGAGTTACCGCAAAAAATGCTATAGGTTCAGCTTTTTGCATTGCAATCTGCTTTGGTACAAGTTCACCCAGGACGAGGGTAAAATAAGAAATAACAAGCGTAATAACGACGAGGGATAAGGATTCTAGAACACCCCGGTCAAACGGGACTCCTACTTCATAAAGCCAGGCAGCAAGCCTGCCAGCAAAACTTTGTCCGGCGAAAGCACTCGCCATGAATCCTGCAAGGGTAATCCCTATTTGAATCGTTGCTAGGAATCGACTCGGCTGAGACAATAATTTTTCCAGTGCTTTTGCCTTTTTATTTCCGCCTTCAGCCATAATTTTAATCTTATTATCATTCAAGGAGATGAGTGCAATTTCGGATGCTGCAAAAAATGCATTCAGAATGATAAGTATAACTAGCACCAGTATTTCCGTTAACAACAAAGACCAGCTCCCAAGTATGGAAAGTAACCAGGCTTCAGAAATGAAGCCTTTTCTTATCAGTTATCGTATGTTATTCCATTATTATGCAGGATAACCCCTCCCACCAATGGAAGGTTCACTTTTATATTGTATCGTATTTTCTATGAATAGTCTTGTCAAACAATAATAATCACTCTACTATCGCTGTACCTCTTTGGCATTTCCTACCTTAAAAACGGATTTTCTTTCCCTTTTGAAGCTAGGTATAAATCGCTTTTTATAAATCATCGCTATCAGATTTAACAGCTTTTGCGGCAGTTTTTTGGGAAACCAGCCATGTTTATACAGGAAAGAATGGGCCATTTTCAAGTCTTCCCATTGTTTACACTGCTTGGTCTGTCGAAACCGCGCCACATCGATTATCTTTATTTTTCCGCTAAAGGTTATAAAAATATTCTTTAAATGGATATCTGAAGGGTTAAGCCCGCGCTGCCGGGCCTGGGAAAGTGCATAATCTATTCCGGTTATTTTTTCTTCCTTAATATGAATACCTTTAATCAGGCATTCAAAGAGAGTAACCCCTGCTATATAGTCAATGACAATGTAATTGGTACCGGTTTCGTATAGTTTTGGAAAGTATTCCAGTCCTTCCAGAAGGCGATAAATTTCTGCCTCTTCATTGGCAATGTGGACAAAGGAGGGATAATATACCTTCAGCACTTTGTCAGTTTTTCCGACCCTAAACACACAGGCACTGCGTCCTGCCCCAACAAAGGTAAGATTTTCATCCTGATTTAGGATGGCAATTTTCATGCCTCTTTTTTTATACGTCACACTTTGAGCCAGTTCCTGATATAATCTCATATCTCTCACACCTTTATTGAAGACTGGCGTTTATGGCCGATAGTCTATTTTATTCACAAGCAGGAAAAGGTGCCTTTAAGCATCATGATTTCACAAGGGAATAAGAGACTATTTCTTTATTTTATACTTTCCTGAACTAAATAGCATCCGTCCAAAACTACATCAAGCCCAAAAGTAGTTTCCAGCTCTTTAAAAATATAAAAACTGATACCAATTCGGTATCAGTCATTACTTTATCCCGCTCACCAACAACCAGGAGATTAATTTCTTAAAGATTGAAGCTCACTTATTCAATATGCTTTTTTAAGTGATTCTTCGTCATTGAAATCCAGCCGTATTTTTCCAATCTAAGAAAAAGTGATGTAACAACCGGTTTACCGGCTGAAATAAACTCAGAGAACTTAATCGGATATGTGCTTTTTCAGTCATTCAGACACTTCCGCCGCTACCGAATTTTTTAAAACATTAATAGCCTCTGCCGCCTGCTGCTCATACGCATGGTATTTATAAACGTACTAACAAGATTTTCCATAAGTAATCCCTATACTTTACCTCTTATCTTATGATTTTAAAGACTCGATGGTTTCTTCTATTCCCTCGATTAATGAAACTCTCGGGAACCAGTGAAGCACTTCAAGGGCTTTCTGATTTAGGAGACAACTATTCCGTATATCGCCAGCCCGTTCTGGCAACTGGACGATTTCCGGGCGGTTATCTGTTAGCAGGGAAAGGAGAAAAATAAGATCATTAATAGACTTTGTTGTATTGGAACTAATATTAATCGTTTGATAATCACCATGATGAATAGCCTGAAGATTGGCAGCAGCTACATCCTTAACAAAAACAAAATCTCTCCGCTGGTTGCCGTCGCCATACATTGTCAAGGGCCGGTTAAGCATAAAACTATCCAAAAAACTCCGAATTACTCCCGCTTCCCCTTTAATGCTTTGCCTTGGCCCATATACATTCGCATACCGTAAAATCGTATAATTTAAGTTAAATAGCTTTGAGTAAAGTTGGATATACGTCTCTCCTGTTAATTTTGACAGCCCATAGAATGACTCCGGAGCAAGTGGATGGTTTTCATCAATTGGGATATACTTCGGTGCTCCATATACTGCTGCAGATGATGAATAAATGATTTTTTTCACCTGGTATTTTTGGCAGCAGTCTAAAAGTTTGATGGTCCCATTAATATTTTGCCTGCAATCATCAAAGGGATTGTCGATCGATTTCTTCACGGAAACTTGAGCTGCAAAATGTATGACAATCTCCGGTTTTTCTGTCAAAAATACGTTCTCTAAGCCGGAATCGTTCAAATCCATTGCGTAATAGGCAATACCTCCTGGCACATTCCTCTCCATACCGGAAGAAAAATTATCAACGACAGCAACTTGGTAGTTCTCCACTAGCAGCATATCGACAACATGGGATCCAATAAAGCCTCCTCCACCTGTTACTAGTACCTTCAAATTATTTCCGCCTTTCTATTATGAAGGAATTTAACATATCGCCCCCTGGCTATAGGCTGAGGGCCAATTTCGCATTGATTTTTTTAGATAAATAAAAAACAATTCTTTATACCCTATGTCAGATAGGGTGTTTTTGTAAGGGCAGATTTACCTGTTAGATTAAGCTAGGGGCTGTTTAACAGTTTCCAAAATTTTTCCAACGGATTTATAGAGAGGGTTACTGATTCTAAGAAGGGAGATATAACCAAACACACACGACCATTATTTGGTAAAATTCAAAATTTTTTTAATCTAAAATTCAACTTCACTACAAAGCTGCAAAAGTGTTCTAACTCCAAAAACAGTTGCCAGTTGCTGTACCTTATAAATAAATGACACCTGCCTTGGCAAAGTTTAAGGCAAGATGCTGTGGCCGTTGAAAGAGGGGGATATCCCAGTCGATTAAGGTAGGAACATGATTATGATTTTTCAGGTTGATTTCTTATGATTGGGTCCAGCTCCCCAAACATGGCTTTTTGAAAAGACGAGGAAGCCTTCACTCTATCAATACAAGCGTTGCTCCTCCCAGGGTATCCGCAGTTTCTTTAATCGCCCCTTCCCCCTTACCCGGTTTATATATTGAAAGTAATTCGTCCTCTTTAAAGTAAACTAAATAAGACTTGTATGTTTAACCCCCACATTCAGGCAGGTGCCCAGCGGCATTTCTTTCGGTAAATGCACGATTTTACAACGGGGATATCAGCAATTAATTCTGTGTCTAATTCATTTATACCGTGCATGACAAGGATAAGCTCTTTCACTTCATAATCCTGCCTATTGAAATTACTGTATAGAGTATCCAGAAATCCCGGACGTTTAGTGCAGTTAATAACCGAAACCATTTTATCGCCTCCATACTACTATCGATATGAATGGGCTAGCTAAGAAATGCCAACGGAAACCATTGACGGGAACTTATGATAGGGTCTATAATGGTACCTTCGGGCAAAACCGCGTGGTTCGAGAACCTCCCACGATAAAAAACTAAGGAGAGAGACGTTATGAATATTAGAACACTTGCAGTAAACGGTATTATTGCTGCTTTGTACATTGCTGTGACCATGTTGATCCAGCCTCTGGCATTCTCAGCCGTTCAATTCCGGGTTTCCGAGATGTTCAACCATCTCATTGTATTCAACAAGAAGTACTTCTTTGGCATTATTCTTGGTGTATTCCTGGCGAACCTTTTCTTTTCAACGCTTGGTGTACTTGACCTTATATTTGGCTTTGGCCAATCCGTCATTGCACTCCTGATTACCATTTTTGCTTCCCGCTATGTAAAAGGGATTTGGGCAAGAATGGCAATTAACACAACAGTTTTCACGGTAACCATGTTTCTGATTGCCTGGGAGCTGAACATTGCGCTCGATTTCCCGTTTTTGTATACATGGCTTACGGTGGCTATCGGTGAATTTGTCGTTCTCGCTGTTGGCGCTCCTATCATGTATGCTATCCATAAACGTGTCAATTTTGAAAAACTTGTTGGATAAAGTTAAGACCAAATCGCAAATGCGGTTTGGTCTTTTTTATGGCAATGACTCTGTTGATATCCGCTCCCCAACGGGAATCACAAAGAATTTTAGTACATCCATAATTTTTTCATTTTCTTACAATTAAGGTTTGTGATTTCCATCCATACCCATTATAACTTCCATTATTGGCCTGTTCTTCGCATTTCTGTAGATAAGTCTGGGTTCCATCATACCGCTTATTATATTGCACTTTCTCATTGATTATATCGGTAAGCTAGACGATGGAGAGGAAACTGATTCAGCATCCGAACACATTGCCTGAGCGCATGCGAAAGCCCCTTTGAGGGCTTTCGCAGTCACGCTTCCTGGCTATTGTTTTCGGGTCTAGCCGTTTTTATTTTTGTGAAAAAATAATAGTATTTGTAAATGACTACAATTGCAAGGAAAACCCTTAGTATTAAGCTGTCAGTAAGAAAAAAAGGAATAGCGATCATACAGTCGGCGAAAATCAGAAGGACTGCCTTTTGTTTTGCTGTCATTTCCCGCTTCTTTACAAAACCTTCGAGATGTTCCTTATAAATCCTGGTACCCTTGAACCAAATCTCAAACTTTTCAGAACCCCGCATAAAGCAGTAGGACGCAAGTAAGAGCAAGGGGGTGGTCGGGATTACTGGAAGAAATATACCAATTATACCTAGGCCCAGTGAAAGGAAGCCGGCCAGAATAAATGCCAGCCGTACCGTTTTTCTTAAAATATCCACCGCCCCCTGCTCTTTCCAATAAAACTATTTCGTTTTAAAGGAGTATTTTGTATAAGAATAATACTCTTCTCCCTTTTCAAGTACTATAGAAGGAAAATCCGGATGATTGATGGCATCTGGATGCTTTTGTGTTTCAAGGCAGACAGCAAGATAAGGCTGCGGCTTCACTCCTCCATTTAGGGTAAAATCGCCCTCAAGCTGGTTGGAGGTATAAACTACAACTGCCGGTTGGTTTGTTTCCACCTCCAGTATACGCCCGCTTTCAGGACAAGTTAGCGAGATGCCTTTGGAGCCCGATAGCACAAATGGGTGGTCGTACCCTCGGCCAGCAAGTAGATTTTGCTCATGGTTCGACACTGTCCCGTCACCTATCTTCCTTCCCATCCTAAAATCAAAGGCTGTACCCTGGGAATCAAGAGTTTTGCCTGTCGGAATCAAATCACTGCCAAGTTCAAGGAACCCATCAGAGTCAATTTGCAAAATGTGGTCCAGTATAGTTGATTTAAAATTGCCGCTCAAGTTGAAGTAACTATGATTAGTCAAATTAATAAGAGTTTTCTTATCGGTCGTTGCATAATACTCACTAATCAATTCATTGTTTTCAGTAATTGTATAAGCTGTCCTGAATGAAACCGTTCCAGGGTAGCCTTCCTCATTTTCCGGGCTTACATATGTAAATTCGATTTTTGCATTCTCACCCGCCCGGCTTGTTTTGGCCGTCCAGACAACCTTATCGAGACCTTTTAACCCGCCATGCAGATGATTTTGGCCATCGTTTTGGGCAAGTTGATAGTCCTTGCCATCGAGTGAAAACCTTCCTTTGTTTATCCGTCCGGCAACCCTTCCGACAACCGATCCAAAATAAGGAGAGTGCTCGATATACTCCTCAATTGACGCAAAGCCAAGGACCACATTTTCAGGTGTTCCCTCTTTGCCTGGTACATTTAGTTCATTGATAATACAGCCATAATCGAGGCATGTCACACTCATGCCATTATTATTTGTTAGTTTATAAGCATGGACCTCTTGCCCGCCTGTTTCCCCAAAAAATTTTTTCGTGATTTCCAATTCTCCATCTCCTCACCGTATTATTATCACCATCCCTTTTTTAATCAGGATGGTATTATCCCTAGGCCTTTATACTATTTATAATAAACTAAAAACAAGCCTATTTCCTTTTATACACTTTGATGCTTCTTATTAAGTAAAAAGCATGCCTTTTTAAACTATTTAGTTCTCGTTAAATCACACAGTAAATAGCACACAAAAAGCATGCCTATTAAACAGGCATGCTTTTTGGGAGCAATTCTTGAACAGAAGCAGCAGGTTTGGGTTGACTGAATAAAAACCCCTGGCCTACAGTACAGCCGCTGGCAACGAGGTAATCAACTTGTTCTTGTCTCTCAATGCCCTCAGCAATAACATGGAAGCCCATATGGAGGCCCATATTAAGAATCGTTTTCACCATTGCTCCTCCATCTTCTTCGGTGGAAATGTCATCAATGAACGATTTGTCAATTTTCACTGTATCAATTGGAAGATGCTTTAAGTTGCTTAACGATGAATACCCCGTACCAAAGTCATCAAGGGCCAGCTTTACACCAAGCTGATGTAGCTCATTCAAGATATAAATTGAGCGGTCAATATTTCTCATAACACTTTCGGTTATTTCAAGTTCCAAGGAACTTGGGTCCATTTCTGTCTCTTCAAGGATTTTTTTAACAGATTCGAGGAAATTGTCATCCTGAAATTGCCTGACCGAAATATTAACCGAAATCGACATAGGCAAATACCCCTGTCTTCGCCATAGAGTGTGTTGTTCACAGGCCTTCCTTAATACCCAATTGCCGATCGGAACAATAAGGCCAGTTTCTTCGGCAAGCGGGATAAATTCAGATGGCGGAA
This sequence comes from Bacillus sp. FJAT-18017, assembly GCF_001278805.1. GTDB lineage: Bacteria > Bacillota > Bacilli > Bacillales > Cytobacillaceae > Bacillus_D. The sequence goes on from NZ_CP012602.1 coordinate 5,098,273, forward strand.
TCATCCCTCTTATCGGGTGCTTCCATCTAATCAGCGCTTCAAGCCCAATAATATTGCCGGTACTCAACTCTACCTGTGGCTGGAAAAACAAAGCCAGCTGCTCCTGCTCCAACGCTTTCCTAAGCCCTGTTTCTAATTCCATCTTCCGTGAGGACAAACCCTGAAGGCGTGAGGTATAGAATTGATAGTTATTCTTGCCTCGGTCTTTGGCCAGGTACATCGCTGTATCGGCATTTTTTATCAACGTCTCCCCGTCCTTGCCGTCTATTGGATACATGCTGATTCCAATACTTGGGGTTACATAGAATTCTTCGCCGTTAATCTTGAAAGGCTCGGAAAATTCATTCAGGATTTTCCTGGCTATTTGAACGGTTTTTTCACGATCTATATTTCTTAGGAAAATAGTAAACTCATCTCCACCCTGGCGCGAAACAACCCCCGCCTCCGCAACGGTATGAGCAAGCCTTGATGCAACACCCTGCAAAAGCATATCTCCTACCGAATGGCCTTTTGTATCATTAATTATTTTGAACCTATCAAGGTCCAGAAATAAGACGGATATTGCCTGGCTTGGATTATGCTGCAGTGCTTCAATTAATTGAGTCCGGAATCTATAGCGATTCGGAAGGCCGGTAAGGCTATCAAAATACGCCATTTGTTGGATTGTCTCTTCCGTCTTCTTGCGTTCGGAAATATCCCTTCCAACTATTTGACGCGCAGCCCTGCCTTCAAAAAATATTGGCATTGATATCATTTCAATACTAATTTCTTCACCATTCAACCGTTCAGTCTTAAACTCAATACTGATTTTTGTATCGGGTTCATCAATTGAAAGCGCTCTGTATCTTAACTCGTTTAATACAGATTCTGGTATTAACCTTGAAAGAGGCCTGCCGATCAGCTGCTTTGGGGAATTGTATCCAAACACTATAGCACCTGTCTCATTAATATAATCAATATGGCTTCTGCTATATACCGCAATGATGTCAGGGGACATTTCGACGAGTGTCCTATAACGGTTTTCACTCTCCATTCGCTCTGTAATATCAAAAAGAACAGAACTGAAGTCGATAAGTTTGCCATCTTCATTAGTCGGGATTCCCCTGTCCTGTATCCAGCGGATTTCCCCATCAGAACGGATAATCCGATAAATACTAGTGATAGCTTTACCCTTTTCAAGAGCGGATTCCCTTTCCTTTAAAACAACAAGATCCTCAGGATGGATAACTTTTTTCCATAATTCATGATCTTCATAAAAATCGCTCAAGGAATACCCGTATAGTTTTTCAATTCCCGGTGTAATCATCAAATGGTTTGACTTCATATCGTGTGACCATATAGCGACATCAAGTGTTTCAAAAATATTCTTAAGCCTTTGCCGGTTCTTTTTCAGCTCTGCTGTCGTCAGGTCAATACCATTTATGACCCCAAGAATCAACACACCGGCAATAGCCAGCAACAGAGCATGGACAATTTTTTCATTCACAGAAAAAAGTATGGAACTAGTTTCAGCAATCAACCCCACGATAATTGCCGAAATTAATAATAGTTTCCTAGTGTCCCTGAAAATTGCTTTTAACCTCATTGTTTCCCCTCGATTGCCATTTATCGACATTTTAATCTATGTGTTAAACATACCAAATATGAACCTTCTTCACAATGAAGTTTTTATCGTCCTGGCTATAGAAAAAAATAACTGCATGCCTAAAGACATGCAGCAGTTTGGTTATTGGCCAGTTACTTTACTAGCGGCGTAAGGAATAATCTCAGCGATTTGATCACCAAAAGGGTCCAGCTGCTGAGATTCGAGAACATTTCCTTTCTTATCAAGGATAGCGAAACCCCTAAGAGATTTAGGGCCACTAGGGTCTTTTAATTCTGCCTTTTCGATCAATACAAGGTATTTGTCAGAAAGAAGGGTATAATCAAGCCCCAGGTCTTCCTTCATTTCCTTGTGATCCTCAGGTGAAGACGCACTCAAAGCATATACATCCCCAGGAAACTGATTAAATAATTCTTTGTTCTTCTGCAGCTCGACCAGCTGCGATTTACAATAGTCTCAGGTATTGCCTGTAAAAAAGAATACGAGCGTAGGCTTGTCCTTCTTTTCAAGTGATACCTCTTTGCCTTGGTCATCAAGTATAGCTTTGTTCCCTGAGCAGCCTGCCAGGGTAAAAACAACTGCCAATATTACGTAAAAACCCACATAAAGGCTGCGTTTCTTCATTTTTTCCCACACCTTTCACCAATTCATCGATAAACCCTCATTGGGGATTTACCTTATTATATCCCACCTAATACCCATTGGAGTATTAAATTTATTTGAAACATAAAACAAGCCACACATTGCTGCAATATTTATAACGACACCTGGAACATTGCTCCACCCTCAAATATTTAGCCCCGCTATCCTTTGTCCAAGAGCTGTACTGCAGGAGAGAGTCCTATAAAGAGTAACGGTATATCAAAAACCGTTCATTAATATTTTTTTCAGCAAGCCCGGGCAAGGGGACATCCTGAACCATTTCAAACGGTGTTTGGTATTCAAGAAAATGAACATAGTCACCAGAAGGATAATATAAAATTAAATCAATAGTCCGAGGAACCTCTTCCGCGGAGGCCAGGATATTTTGGATAACTTTTATAAAAATGGCGACTGTAAAAGGGTTGAAAAAATAAAACCTGTTCTCTTCAGGCTGCACTATATATTCCTCTGCAAGCCCACAGTGGAAACGGACCCTGTCTCTACGCTTTTTATACTTAGTAAGATATCCGTTTAAATTCTCCACTGCATCATGATAGAAGACCTCATTAAATTCAACACCTATTGCAGTAGTATTAAACAAATAGTTTACATAAAACGGGAGCCTTCCTTTTCCGCTCCCAAAGTCAACGACCACATCGCTCTTAATTAACTGATACTCCGAGAAAAGTATATCAAGCGCATTATAGGGGGTCGGCTCATAAGGATGGTAATGGATTGATTTCAAAAACCCTTTCTGATTGCCGACAGTTTTTATATTCATTAATGTATCCGTATACCGTTCATCGTCCAATTAGCTCTCAAACCTTCCTATAAGAAAAGCGCAAGCGCCTTGCCAGCGTAAAGGCAGCCCCCCAAGCGTTCACTGCCTTCACCGTCTCATACTAATACTATAGCAAATCCATACGCAGTCACCTATTTCAATGTCCGGGTCAAGAAAGCCTTTGTCCGTTCATTGCGAGGATTTGTAAAAATTTCATCGGGGTGTCCTGACTCAATAATTTCGCCATTATCCATGAAAATAACCTTATTGGCAACTTCGCGGGCAAAACCCATTTCATGAGTGACAACGATCATCGTCATGTGCTCCTCTGCAAGCTTTTTCATAACTTGCAGAACCTCACCTGTCAACTCGGGGTCTAATGCAGATGTTGGCTCATCAAAGAGGAGGATATCAGGATCCATCATCAGAGCCCGGGCTATCGCAACCCTTTGCTTTTGACCGCCGGAAAGTTTGGCAGGGTAAGCATTGGCATGGCCTGTGAGGCCGATTTTTCCTAGCAGTTCGGTACTTCGATGCTGTAAATCCCCAAGCTGTTCATTCTTTACTAACTTCGGTGCAAGCTCAAGATTTTCCTTAACCGTTAGATGAGGAAACAGGTTAAAATGCTGGAATACCATACCCATCTTTGCGGTAATTCGTTTTGTTTCCTGTGGCTTCGGATAGATTCCATCCCTGGCCAGAAAATCGCCTTCTACCTGAATTGACCCGCCATCGATTTTCTCTAAATGGACAAGGCTTCTAAGCATAGTACTTTTTCCCGAACCTGAAGGGCCGATTACGGCAACAACATCATTTTTACTAACCTCGAACGAGATTTTCTTAAGGACATCAAGCGCCCCGTAAGATTTTTTAAGATTGGAGACTTCGATAATGGCCATATTCAGCCCTCCTATTCAAACGTAAATCGGCGTTCAATCCACTTAAAGAAAGCAGTAAGCACCAGAGTCATAATTAAATAAATCACGCCAGCCACGAAGAATGGCACGATAGTAAAATCACGGTTAACAGCAGTCTGGGCGAAATGCAGCAATTCCGGTACTGCTACCGCATAAAGCAGGGCTGTATCCTTTACCAGTGTTATGGATTCGTTGGCTACGGACGGAAGTGCAATCCTGAACATTTGCGGAAGGACAACCCTCGTTGTAGTTTGCCATTTGCTGAGTCCCAGTACTTGGGCTGCTTCGAATTGTCCTTTGTCAATGGCGAGCAGGCCACCCCGGAAGATTTCCGCAAAATATGCGGCATAATTAAGCACAAAGCCCAAGCTTGCCGCGACAAAGCGGTCGAGTACAAGATATTCCCCCACCACAGGAATCATCGGTAATCCAAAACATATAAACAAAAGCTGCAAAAGAAGCGGTGTTCCGCGCATAACATATATGTAGCCCTGAGCCAGCCAGGATAATGGCCTAAAACTGCTTCTAACTGCTAGTGTAAGTAGAAATCCCAGCGGAATTGACAAGATGATCGCAATGAAAAAAAGCAGAACGGTCATCTGGGCGCCTTCAAGCATCGGGCCAAGGATTTCTAGAATATAGTCAAGTGTCATAAGGATTTCCTCCATTTAGCAAGTGCCAATGCAAGCGTAACAAAACAGGGTTTCCTGAGGAAATCCTGTTTTGCCCACTGTTCTTATTACGTATTATTTTAGTACTTTATCTTCGCCAAACCATTTCTTTGAAATGTCAGCGGCTGTGCCATCTTCATTCATCTCATCAAGCGCTTTTTGCAATTTTTCGAGCAGCTCTTCATTGCCTTTTTTCACGCCAACACCATATTCCTCTGGAGCAAGTGATTCTTCAAGCACCTTAAAGGATTCCTCTTCCTTCTCCATATAATAGTTAATGACTACTTCATCAATAATTACCGCATCAAGGCGGCCGCTTTTTAAATCATTCAAAGCCATAACATTATCAGAGAACTCGGTTACTTCCCTAATCTTCCCACTGATTGGGTTTGCTTCAAGAGCGTCTTTTGCTGAAGAAAGGGACTGCAAGCCAACTATCTTACCTTCGAGATCTGAAAGCTTTTCCAACTTTGAGTCAGCCTTTGTCACGACCACCTGCGCGTTTTTCAAATACGGCTTTGTAAAAAGAACTTTTTGCTTCCGTTCGTCTGTGATAGTATACCCATTCCAAATTAGGTCAATCCTGCCGCTTGAAAGCTCGGACTCTTTTGTTTTCCAGTCAATCGGCTGGAATTTCACTTCAAGACCCATCTTGTCTGCGGCTGCTTTGGCGTAATCAATATCGAAACCGACAATCTCATTGTTTTCATCACGGAAACCCATTGGAGCAAATTTATCATCAATGCCCACTATCAACGTATCATCAGATTCCTTCCCAGAAGTAGAACTGCCTGAACATGCTGCCAGGACTATAAATAAAGCTGAAATTAAAAGCATCATAGCTGTACGTTTCATTTTGTATACCATCCTTTAATAGATTATTTTAATAGATTTAAAAATCCTTTAGTACGTTACCGTATTATCACACTATCAGATTATAACACTAAAATTCATAGTGGACAATACCCCAGCATATGTTCAGAAAATTTTCTGCTTAAGGCTTCTTTTTCAGCTAAAATGAGCTTCTTGATCCATAAATTAAACCAGCACTTTCCTCGGGATTTTCCGTAGGGAGGTGCTGGTTTTGTTTATTTTAAAAATTTAGACGCTATGTTTAGCTTTCTTCAGTAAAAAGGCAAAGAGAGCAACGACCGGCAGCAGCAGTAGGCCCGAAACGATAAGAGAAAGCTCCATCGTGGCCTTGTATGCAATATACCCGATGATTGGACCGCTAATGATTTGTCCGAAAGCATCCAACTGGCCATAGGTTGAAAGAACGGTTGCTCTTACACTAGATTCAATGTTTTCATTTAGCCATGCACTATATATTGGCCCATTTGTGGTTCTAAGAATATAGAATAATAGATAGGAAGAAAAAGCTGTCCCATAATGGCCCGCCATTGCAAATACAATAATACTTAAGGCCATGACCGCATTAATAACAACAAGCAGCCAGACCTTTTGAAGCTGCCCAGTTTTCTCGAGCCTTCTCTTTATGTATTCAACCGCAAGAATACTTGCAATAAGGGCGGTCCCGTTAATCAAACCGACCCAGACAATCGGCTTAACATTTATATCCGGAAGTGTTACATCCTGCAGGATATGGGCAATCCAAAGCCGGTCTAGCCCTTCACTATACAATCCATAGAAAAAGGTAATACACGCCATAACAATTAGAAACTGGCTTTTTTTCATAAAACGAATGCCTGCCGCAAAGGTGGAGGCCATTTGCTGAAAGTAGCTTCCCGCTTCTGATGCCAGGGTTGGTTTAAAGCCGGTTTCAGGCATATATATAAGCAGGAATAGGCCTAATAAAATAAAAAGAATGCCACCCACAATCATCGGCAGGTTAATAATATACGCACCTATCGCCGTACTAAGGACGATGGCAATCAAGGCACCAACTTGCCGGACTTGCGCTCCTTTTAAAAATAACCCCGTCAATTCTTTTCCGCCAACCTCATCCGATATCCACGCTTCAAACGCACCGCTTGTAAACGTGTATCCTATACCCCAAATAACCTGGCATAGAAGAATGACCATAAATACCGGCACAAGTCCTTCTATCAGGAAACCCATTCCGATTAGAATGACCCCGATAATCACAGATAATTTCCTGCTCTTTAAGTCAGCCAGGATTCCAGTTGGAATTTCAAAAATAAAACAGGATAATTCGAGTGCGGTGCCTACTATGACCAGCTGCCATGGTGAAAAGCCAGCTGCCTCAAACCTGTACACCTCATTTACGGTAAAGACCATCTCAAATAAAAACGCAGTGATTCCAGCATACAAAAAATATACTGTTTGTGCAGGCAGTTTTCTTGCCATGCATGTTCCCCCAAATCCCCTTAGTATTCTTTTCTTTCTGCTAGAATACCAAAAGCCGCCAAAAGTAACTATCAGAAATTTAATTTGTCGTTAATCGGATGAAATGGATTTTAAAATTGAGACTTCACTGTGATTTGTCTTTATTTACCTGTTTAGATACACATCTATGCGTGGCTCCAAGATTATCAAAGGTGCTTATTAAAAGAAACAAAAATTGACTGATGAATTGGCATACGTCTTTTCTTTATTTATCAAGGTTTCTACAAATACCATTGACATCATTCTATGGGGACAATAAATTTGTACAATTAAAAAGAGGGTCAAAGCTTCTGTCATTTGCAGTGCTGTTTTGATTACAATTTTCTTTATAGCTAGTCGATAAAAGCTGCTGATACCCGCATGTAGAATCAAGAGGATCCGCCCTTATCGGTTAGGCGAGCACGTTAAGCTCCCAAGCTGATAAATAGACGGAAGAATTCCGCTTAATTAGTTAATGGCATTAAAAATTGCTTAAATAGGCGGAGAGATTCTGCCTATTGACCTCGAGACATATCAATACGGGTACGGGTGCTTTTGCTTTGCATAACCGGAAATTCTCCCCTTATATACACCCCCATTCAAGCTCCTTTATACATATAACAGGAAAATCTCCGCTTATTTTTACATTAACTGGTTACTTGATTTTTTATGGATTCCTATTAAAGAAACCCGCCAAGCGGCGAGTTTCTCCTTTTTATAATGAATGCCCAACAACGGTCATTTCGGCACATATTTTAAGAAAAGCACCTTAAAGCGGAAACCTTCAGGCCATTAGGTTTCTTCATTATCTATCTTCCGAGTCAGTTCAGCAGAGGCCTCGGTCAACAATTCGCCCTGATAATTGCGGCTTTTGGTGCCTGTTTTTTCTTCTCCTCGAGTTTGAGCTTTTTTTCTCGATCTTATCAATACATAAACGGATGAAAAAAAGATAACCATGATAAGTCCTGAAATAAGACCTGCTTCCTGCCCCGGGATAAAAGGCATGCAAAGGAGTATGACTACAATTGCCACCAGAGCGATCCAGGAGGTGTACGGGAATCCGGGCATTTGGCATATCCCATTGGGCGGGCAGCCGTTCCGTTTACGAAACTTTATATGGCTGGCCATAATGACACCGTAGGTAAAGAGCAGGGCAAATCCCCCTGTTGTGATTAGGACAAGATAAACTCTGGGAAACAGAAGTCCAAAACCAAGGCCAAGCAGCATGGCTACTCCTGAAAACAATATTCCCCGATAAGGGACATCCTTCTTATCTATCAGGAATTTTGGAGCATGTCCTTCATCCGTGAGCGAACGAATCATTCTTCCAAGCCCAAAAATTGCTGCCAGCATAGCCGAAAGAATTGCCGTAATCAAGACAATATTAAGTGCTCGCCCAGCCCATCCGATACCCCATCGTTCCAGCGAAGCAACCATCGGTGAGACATTTTCATTTAAGGCAGAAGTCGGGATAAGCGGCAGCAAGACTGCGGCATAAACAACATATAGACCAACCAGAGCAATAACGGTGTAGCGAATTGCTTTTGGTATAGTCTTTGCAGGGTCCCTTGTTTCAGACGCAGCCAGGCCTATAATTTCAAAACCTGCATATGCAAACACGACCAGCAGCATACTTCCAGCCAATCCGCCTAACCCTCCCGGCATTAGCGGCTCTCGTACAAGTTCCCCCGCCCCTACAGCTGGAGTTCCAGGGAAAAGCCCGAAAATCAGCATTAAGGCGGTAACAATAAAAAACACGATGGCTAATAATTTTATTGAGGAAAGGCCGCTTGTCAGTTTTCCAATTTTATCTGCACCCAAAAGATTTACAAGCGTGACACCAATAATGATTGCTCCTCCCAGGAGGCCAATTGATACATTTGGATACCATTCACGGACAAGAATGGAAATCGCGGCTGCTTCACTCGACATTGACAGAATCGTCCCAGTCCAATATAGCCAGCCAACCACAAACCCTGTCCCCGCCCCAAGTTCCCTTGCGGCAAATGTACTGAATGAGCCAACGTTTGGGGCAGCCACAGTCATTTCCGACAAAGCGTATAAAATGATAAAAATCAATGCTCCCGCAACAATATAAGAGATTAAAATTGAAGGGCCAGCCGCATTAATTGCTACAGAGGAACCGAGGAAAAACGATCCCCCAATGACACTCCCCAGCGCCATCATCGTAAGCTGTACTGCAGAAAGCCCTTTTTGCGTTTTTTGCATATTTCTTTCCCCCAACCTTTTTATATGTCAGGGATATTATTTGCCTAAAGAGGAAAAATGATTCGGCTATGGCTACTCCATCCAATTGTGCAGAGGCCTGTAATCTCTTATAAAAAAAGAAAGGACGGCAACTTGCCATCCTTTCTTCCTGGATCATTGATTTTTACATTCCGACGCTTTGGCTTTCAATCGCATCAGCCATCTGATGTGTTTCATGGCGAATGATAGTCCGGACACTCCTGGGAAGGAACCTGCGAATTTCTTCCTCGTTATAGCCGACGTTCATCTTTTTTTCATCTTTTATAATCGGCCTTCGAAGCATACCCGGGTTATTCTTGATAATTTTATACAACTCCTGGAGCTGGAGAGACTCCAAATTCACATTCAAACTCTTGTAAGTTTTCGAATTTATCGAGATGATTTCATCCGTTCCTTCCTCCGTCATTGAGAGAATTCCCTTAATCTCATCTGTTGTCAATGGTTCGGAGAAAATGTTTCGTTCAATATATTCCACATTGTGCTCTTCAAGCCAAGCCTTCGCTTTCCGGCATGACGTACAACTAGGTGACGTATACAAGTTAACCATATACACAAAACTCCCTAACGTTATAGTTTATTTGTATATCTTCAATTGGAGTATTTTTAATTAAAATTAATTATACAGCTCTCCAAAAATGTATGTCAAATTACAGGGTACCATTTGGCTTTCCAGTAAGAATCATCATAAACTCCTCGCCAGATATGGTTTCTTTTTCAAGAAGATATTTTGTCAGTTCATGCAGTTTATCCTGGTTTTCTTCAAGGATTTGTTTTGCCCTTTGATAGCATGACTTAATAATTTTCAGAACTTCAGTATCAATTTTTGAAGCTGTTTCCGGGGAAACTAGCAAGGTTGTGTCCCCGCCTAAATATGGATTATTGACTGTTTCAAGCGCCATCATTCCAAATTCATCGCTCATTCCATATCGGGTGACCATTGCACGCGCAATTTTTGTTGCTTGTTCAATATCATTTGAAGCTCCTGATGTAATGGAATTGAAAATTAGTTCCTCAGCAGCCCTGCCACCCATGAAGGTCGTGATTTTGTCTATAGCTTGTTCCTTGCTGAGCAAGACACGCTCACCTTCGTCAATCTGCATTGTATAACCAAGTGCACCGGAAGTCCTTGGAATAATCGTAATCTTATGGACTGGCGCGGAGTGGCTTTGTTTGGCAGCGACCAGGGCATGGCCAATTTCATGGTAGGAAATGATTAACTTATCCTTCATCGAAATCATGGCATTTTTGCGCTGATAACCAGCAATTACTACCTCTACCGACTCCTCAAGGTCGCTTTGGTTGATCATTTTTCTGCCAAAGCGAACAGCACGCAGGGCAGCTTCATTTATAATGTTGGCAAGATCTGCTCCAGATGCACCAGCAGTTGCTCTGGCAATTGCATTAAAATTAATGTCTTCTCCCAGTTTTACCTTTTTAGCATGAACGTCAAGAATTGCCTCCCGGCCAGGCAAATCAGGTAATTCAACGGGGACACGCCTGTCAAAACGGCCCGGTCGGAGCAGTGCCTTATCAAGTGTTTCCGGACGGTTTGTCGCCGCGAGGATAACTACGCCTTTATCCGCATCAAAACCATCCATTTCAGTCAAAAGCTGATTCAATGTCTGCTCGCGTTCATCGTTTCCGCCCATTCCGCCAGAGTTTCTGCTTTTCCCAATTGTATCGATTTCGTCAATAAAAACGATGCAAGGGGCCTTAGCCTGGGCCTGCTTAAATAGATCTCTCACTCTGGCAGCACCCATACCAACAAACATCTCAACAAACTCCGAGCCGGAAATTGAGAAGAACGGTACTTTTGACTCTCCAGCCACTGCTTTCGCAAGCAGGGTTTTTCCTGTTCCCGGGGGTCCCACCAGCAAGGCACCCTTCGGAATATTGGCCCCAATTTCCTTATATTTTTTCGGATTATCAAGGAAGTCGACAATTTCCTTCAATGCTTCTTTTGCCTCTTCCTGTCCCGCTACATCAGCAAAGGATTTGCCGGTCTCTGCTTCCACATAGACCTTTGCATTGCTTTTGCCAAATGTCATTGCTCCTCCGCCCATTTTCCCTTGCATCTTACGCATAAAGAATTGGGCAATTGCGATAAAAATTGCAAATGGCAATATCCAGGTTAATAGGAAGTTCATTAAAGGTGAAGTTTCTTTCGGTATTACCTGTGTAAACTTCACATCTGCCTCATACAGACGATTGACTAGCTCCGGGTCATCCACCCGTCCTGTCACATATGTCCGCTCGTCATCAGGTACTTTATAGCCAATTTGCTTTTCCTGAATTTCTACAGTTGTTACGTCTCCTTTTTCAACTTGTGAAAGGAATGTCCCATAATCAACCTGTTTTATTTTCCGTTCCATAATGACTGGAAAAATAAACGCATTTAATAACAACACTATCATAGTTGAAACAAGCACATAGTAAACAAGTGGCTTTTTCGGGTTTTTTTGAACCTTCATTAATCAATCCCCTTTTGGTCTTTACTGTTTATTGACATTTTCGAGAATTTCATTCAGTTTCGTCATTCCATTGATAATCACAAACAGAGTTTCTTCTGGTACTCCGTTAATCGACGTGGATATTTTTTCTAGTAACATCTTGTCCATTTCCTCAACTGCGATAATTCCTTTGTCAGTTAGAGCTACTTTAACAACTCTTTCGTCACTTCGATCCCTGACTCGTTCCAGGTAGCCCAGCCCCTCTAGCTTTTTGCACATTGTTGAAATATTGGTACCAGCCATATTTAAACATTGAGCAAGACTTCCAATTGTATGGGAGCCATGCTGCTTTATTTCGACTAGAATTCTAACTTGCACTATAGTTAAGTCAAGATTTTCACAAAGAGAAAGTGTAAGGATGTTCGTATGTTCACCTATTTTTCTTGTATAGTCCCACAAGAGATTTTTAAATTCGATGACATCCATAGTTCCCCTCCGTTACATATAAATATAGAAATATATGATTCATATATATTATATATTATATTATTTTAGCATAATTATCAAACTGGAACACTTATATAAATGAAAGAGGCCCCAGCTTCAACTGGGACCCCTGCCAATTCCTATTTCCGGTGCATTTTAAATAGCAAAAATAGCTCATTATAATAAGCAAGGTTCTTTTGCCCAAGATTTTCATACACTTCAAGCTTTTCCGTCAGCTCGGCTGGAGGATAGAACCGCTCATCCTCAGTCATTTCCTCCGGCATTAGCTTAATAGCTTCCTTGTTCGGCGTCGAATAGCTTACCCACTCTGTATTTTGGGCGGAAACCTCAGCATCAAGCATGAAATTGATAAACTGGTGGGCACCCTCTATATTTTTGGCGGTTTTGGGAATGACCATGTTATCAAACCACAGATTGGACCCTTCGCTTGGAACAACATAATCAAGGTTTTCATTTTCAGACATGATATCAGCAGCATCGCCCGACCATACAAGTCCGATGCTTGCTTCCTCGTTAGCAAGCAGGATTTTAATTTCGTCTCCAACTATGGCCTTTATATTCGGAGTAAGTTTATCAAGCTTTTGTTTGGCCTGTTGCAAATGCTCCTTATCGATATCATTCAGGGAAAACCCCAAGCTGTTAAGCCCCATTCCCATGACCTCACGAGCGCCATCCACAAGCAGGATTTCGTTTTTCAACTCAGGATCCCATAAGTCATTCCAGCTTGTGAATTTTCTCCCATCAAGCATCGAGGGGTTATAGACAATCCCGACTGTACCCCAAAAATATGGAACAGAATACGCATTACCCGGGTCGAATGGAAGGTCCATAAATCGCTCATCAATATTTTTCAGGTTTGGTATCTTGCTGTGGTCAAGTGGTATCAGCAAGTCCTCCTGTCGCATTTTATCAATCATATACTCCGATGGGACTGCTACATCATAAGACGTGCCGCCCTGCTGGACTTTTGTCATCATTGCTTCGTTTGAATCAAAGGTTTCATAAACCACACTGATGCCCGTCTCTTCCTCGAAGCGCTCAATCAGCTCCGGGTCAATATAATCACCCCAGTTATAGACAGTCAGTGTATTGTCCCCTGAATAGCCTTCCGCAGAATTCAATTGCGAGATTATTGCCAACAAAATCACCGAAGCGCTAATAACCCCAACAAATACTCTTACTAGCTGCTTCATTGCTTCACCCCCATCGAAGTCGGCTTATGGCGCTGATTGATGAAGTAATAGATAACAACAAGAATTGTTGTAAACAGGAATAAAAGTGTCGATAAAGCATTGATGTTCAACGACACCCCTCGGCGTGCCAATGAGTAAATCTCAACCGACAGTGTACTGAAACCATTGCCTGTTACGAAAAATGTCACCGCAAAGTCATCAAGCGAATAGGTCAGAGCCATGAAAAAACCAGCCATGATTCCAGGGGCAATGTACGGCAGAATTACCTTCACCAACACATCCTTGCTGCTCGCTCCCAGGTCCTTTGCAGCATCGACTAGTGACGGACTCATTTCAGAAAGCTTTGGAAGAACCATTAGTACGACAATCGGAACACTAAATGCAATGTGCGAAAGCAAAACTGAGTAAAACCCAAGTTTATATCCCGAAATTGTAAACAAAATCAAAAATGATGCCCCAATAATGACATCCGGGCTGACAATCAAGACATTGTTTAATGAAAGAAATGTATTCTTTGCAGACCGCTTCCGCATGGAATGAATCCCAAGTGCACCGACAACCCCAATAATTGTCGCAAAAAGTGCTGATAAGAGCGCTACAACCAACGTGTTCAGTACAATAATCAACAGTCTTGTATCACCGAACAATTCCTTATACCAATCCAGTGTGAATCCTTCGAAATCATACATAGTTCCGCCACTGTTAAAAGAATAAAAAATCAAAAAGAAAATCGGCGCGTAGAGAATGGCAAATACAAGAGCCAGAAATGACTTCGCCAAAGCGGATGATTTATTTTCCATTCAACACACCCCGCTTACCTTTACCTGTCAGGGCCATAAACCCAAACATGGCAATAATCAGGAACACTGCTATAACCGACCCCATTCCCCAATCTTGGGTAACAAGAAAATGCTGCTCAATTGCTGTTCCAAGTGTAATTACCCTGTTCCCTGCAATAAGCCTTGTCAGCATGAACAGGGATAGTGCAGGAATGAAAACAACCTGGCAGCCCGATTTTACACCTTCAATTGAAAGCGGAAAAATAACCCTGCTAAACGTCGTCCATTTGGAAGCACCAAGGTCATTGGCCGCATCGATCAGCGCGGGGTTTAGTTCATTCAATGAATTGAAAATCGGCAAAATCATAAATGGAATGAAAATATATACAGAAACAAATACGAAGCTGAAGTCCGTGAACAGGATTTGCTGCGTTCCAATTCCGATTGCTTCAAGAAAGGCATTTGTCATTCCATACGTCCCGAAAATACCAAGGAACGCATATGCCTTAAGAAGCAGATTGATCCAGGATGGGACGATAATCAGCAAAAGCCATAGCTGTTTATGCCGTGTTTTCGTCAGCAAATATGCAGTCGGATACGATACTAGCAAAGAGAAAAATGTAATTAAAAATGCATACCAAAAGGAACTCAATGTCATCTTTAAATAGACAGGAGTGAAGAATTTCTGGTAGTTTGCCAATGAAAAATCGCCATCAACATTTAGAAAAGAATAATAGACAACCAATACAATTGGTGCGATAACAAAGAAAACCATCCAGAGCGAGTAGGGAAGCATGTACAACTGGCGATTCAGCTTCTGGTTCATCGCTCTTCCCCATCCTTATACCTTTCCAGCCTGCGGTCAAATTCTTCTTCTGTCTCACCCAGCCTCATGACATGAATGGCTTCGGGATCGAAGTAAAGCCCTATTTCATCACCAACTGCTGCCTTTTTCGTAGAGTGAACCAGCCACTCATTGCCTTCCTTATCATAGCAGCTTAATTCATAATGAACGCCACGGAACAATTGAGAATCAACCCGGACCTGGAGTTTGCCCTTATCAGTTGCGGTAATTTCCAGATCCTCCGGGCGGATAACAATCTCGACTGGCTCATTTGGGTGCAACCCCTGGTCAACACATTCAAACTGCTTGCCAGTAAACTCGACTAGGTAATCTCTTGTCATTGTGCCCTGAACAATATTCGATTCGCCAATAAAATCTGCGACAAATTGATTTATAGGTTCATCATAAATATCGGTAGGTGTACCGCTTTGCTGAATCTTCCCCTTATTAATGACAAAAATCTCATCCGACATCGCAAGGGCTTCTTCCTGATCATGCGTAACAAAAATAAACGTAATCCCGAGCCTTCTTTGCAGTTCGCGAAGCTCGTATTGCATTTCAGTTCTCAGCTTCAGGTCCAGTGCCGACAATGGCTCGTCAAGGAGGATAACCTCAGGCTCGTTAACAATTGCCCGTGCGATGGCAACCCGCTGCCGCTGACCGCCAGACATCTCTCTGATTTCCCTGTTTTCATAACCCGCAAGATTAACAAACTCCAGTGCTTCTTTCACCTTCGCAGTAATTTCCGCATTTTTCATTTTTTTAATCCGAAGCCCAAATGCTATATTTTCAAACACATTCAAATGTGGAAAAAGAGCATAATCCTGAAAGACCGTATTCACCTGCCGCTTATTGGCAGGAACGTCATTTATCCGTCTTTCATTGAAGTAAATATCCCCTTGTGAGGCTTCCGTAAATCCGGCAATCAGTCTTAGGATTGTCGTCTTTCCACAACCGGAAGGGCCAAGCAGTGTGTAAAATTTCCCCCGTTCAATTTCAAAGCTGACATTATCAAGGACTGGCGGATCGTTATCATATTGCTTCGTCACGTTCTTGAACTGGATAATAGTTGAATTCATGTGCAACCTCCTTTTGTTAAGTTTTTATAGAACATGGTAAAAACACCAATTGAATTGATGATGAACAGTGATGGAACTCCTTCAATTTATTACTATACTATTAATATAAAAAAATTAAAGAGAAGAAACGATATATTGACAAAATGCGATATGGAAAGTGTAGTTAATTTTTCGTTTTATCTACTATATAGGTTAAGCTTTCCGGTAATTTCCGCTCCATAAAGGGAGGTTTTAAGAATCAATGGCGCAGGTCTCCTCTGGCTGTTCCAAAGCACTTCGTTTCCGGTTGTTCAAGGGTATCTTGTAGTAATTCGGGGAGCATAAATGGGGTTATTCTCGTCTGGGCATTTTATTGAAAAAGAGCCCTTCATCATCAAAGGACTCTTCTCGTAAATTTTCTTTATTATATAGAACACATGCATTTTTTCTGTTTAATTTAGACCTGCTTATCTTCCATCGACAACTTCTTTTAAGATTTCATAGGATCTGATTTGCTTACCTCTATCGTACATGTAGGTCACAGCCATTATCTCATCAACGTTGTACTTATCCTGAAAACTTTGGAACTGACTACGGATGGTTTCTTTACCCCCCACAAACGAAACACTGGTCATCGACAAGGCCATTTCCTTCTCTTGTGGACTCCAGATTGCCTCTATATCTTCAATAGGGGGCTGAAGCGGCGTTTGCGAACCCCGGACAACATTCAGGAAAAACTGCAGCAAAGTAGTTGACTCCCGCTCTGCCTCTTCATCACTTTCAGCTGCAATGACATTCAAACATACCATCATATACGGTTTGTCCAGATAAGCCGACGGCTGGAACCGATTTCGGTAAATTTGAATTGCTTCCGCCATATGGCGTGGCGCAAAATGGGATGCAAAAACGTAAGGAAGTCCCAGGCTTGCAGCCAGATAAGCGGAATCAGTCGATGATCCTAAAATGTAGATTGGAATTTGGGTTCCGGCTCCTGGATAGGCCTTGACATAGCCTTGCTGTTCATCAGAGCCAAAATAATTAAGAAGGCTTTTCACATCCTCAGGAAATGTATAGACCGAGTCATGTTTTGATCGCCTCAATGCACTAGCTGTAAGCATATCAGTACCAGGCGCGCGGCCAAGTCCAAGGTCAAGTCGGTCTCCATAAATCGTTGCCATTGTACCGAACTGCTCGGCAACAACTAATGGTGAATGGTTGGGCAACATAATTCCTCCAGAACCTAAACGGATTTTCTCCGTATGTTCAAGAGTATGATTAATTAAAATTGAAGTCGCAGAACTTACCAAATTCGGTGCGTTATGATGTTCAGCGATCCAGTACCGGGTATAGCCCATCTGTTCAGTCGCCTGTGCCAGTTCAACTACTGCATTTATAGCTTCCCTTGGGCCTTCTCCCTGGCGAATCGGAGCTAGGTTTAGGACAGAAACTGGTATATTTAAATTAGACAAGAGATTTTCTCCTTTCGATAAGAAGGTTCGCCTTTATTGTAACCAATCTTTCTCTGAAACCCGATTAATCTGCCTGTTTAACTAATCATCTTTTTATTAAGTGTTTAGTTATAAAAAGCTTTAGGCTAAGGGGCATGATAAAAATGAGAATGAATTAGGAGGGTTAAGTATTTGCAAAATTTTTGTATCTCATTGTGGCCAGAGGAACCAACACCTGAACATTTAAAGGATTGTGATGAGTGCGGGCTCATTAAGCATGGTACGCGAATGGTTTGGGGTGAAGGGAATCCAAATGCTCCAATCATGATTCTATTGGACAACCCTGGATCTCGCGAGGATAGGGAAAACAAGCCTTTTGTCTGTGGGACAAGGCAAACATTACAGCAAGCTGTATATGAGGTCGGAATAAATGCCGGCGACGTTTATGTAACCTATATTTTAAAAAGAAGACCTGTAAAGAAGTATGATAAAGAAGCAACTAGAGAAATTTGCGTAAAACACCTGAAGGAGCAGATATTGTCGAAGCAGCCTGAATTTATCATTTGTCTGGGCAACATAGCGGTCCAATCCTTTTTCCATAGCCAGGAAGTTGATGTGAAATCATTGCGTGGGAAAGTACATACTATTGATGGGTTCAGAACAGTTGTCGCCTACCACCCTCTGGCAGTAAGGCGCCGCCCTAATCTCTGGCCGCTCTTTTTAGAGGATTGGAAGCTTTTAGCCAAACATTATCTTCATGATTCACCCTCGCACAATAGTTGACAATCCGGATCACCGAAAAAGGAGAGCACGGATGCTCTCCTTTGTTGTAAAAGCTATATATATTGCTCATAAATACGAACCAATTGATTTGTACACTTCCTGTTATCATAAATCTTCCGCATAACGAAGGATTCTTTAGCTGATCTAGTTAACTCGTTTTCATTCTTTAAGACGTTTACAATTTCTCTCGTTAGCGCAGCATCACTCAGCTTTCGAAACGCATTGCACATCATGATTAAATCATAATTCTCCTTTGTTGCAAAAATTGGCTGGAATGAGTACGGTTCAAACCGCCTTCACACCAGCCAACTACTGCTAGGTATAAAATCTAACTTTTGGAGAGCACATCAGACTTAGGAGCTGCTTAGCTTTTAGCTGAAATAGGGCACTTCTACTGTTCTCCCATTATTTCGGAATTCTTTGCTTCAAAGTTATCAAGCAATGCCCGCACTTCATCTGTTGACTCGGTGTTCATTAATTGATTTCTTAATTCACTCGCCCCTCGAAATCCTTTGACATATATCTTAAAAAAGCGATGAAGAGCCTTAAATGAACGCAGTTGTAATTCTGAATATTCCTCATGGAGATTCAGATGCAGCCTTAAGAGATCAAGTAATTCCTTACTGCTATGATCTTTCGGCTCCCTTTCAAAGGCAAATGGATTTTTAAAAATACCGCGTCCAATCATAACCCCATCAACACCATATTGATGAGCCAGCTTCAAGCCAGTCTGACGGTCAAGAATATCTCCATTAATCGTCAAAAGTGTATCTGGTGCCACTTGGTCACGAAGTTTCTTAATCTCCGGAATCAGCTCCCAATGGGCATCTACTTGACTCATTTCCTTTCTTGTACGCAGATGAATGGAAAGATTGGCAATGTCTTGTTTCAATATGTGTGTAAGCCAGTCGCGCCATTCGTCCACATTCGTGTAGCCAAGCCTTGTCTTAACACTTACAGGCAATCCACCGGCTTTCGCTGCCTGTATTAAATCTGCAGCCACTTCCGGACGAAGGATGAGGCCGCTTCCCTTCCCATGCTGTGCGACATTGGGTACAGGGCAGCCCATATTGATATCGATACCCTTAAACCCAAGTTCCGCCATCCCAATACTCATTTTCCGAAAGTTTTCAGGCTTATCCCCCCATATATGGGCTACAATGGGCTGTTCATCCTCTGTAAAAGTCAAACGCCCACGCACACTGCGAATTCCCTCGGGGTGACAATAACTCTCACTGTTTGTAAACTCAGTGAAAAACACATCCGGTCGGGCTGCCGCGCTTACTACATGGCGAAAAACAACATCCGTCACATCTTCCATTGGTGCTAGTATAAAAAAAGGCCGTGGTAAATCACGCCAAAAATTATCTTTCATATTGCCATTCAAATCCTTTCATTACGGGATTCCAGCCAACCCTTTTATCCCAAAATTAAAAAGCAAAATGTCTCTGCTTATTTTACACTAATACCATCTTGGGCACTTGTTATCAACTGGTTGGAAAGGTTTATTTAATTTCACAAAACCCCTGCAACCATTGCATCTTCCGCTAAAAAGCACTGATAAAAAATATGAGTTGTTCTGAACCCCGCTACATGTTCAAGCTAATAAAGTCCAAACCTCAAAAAACAAACAGAAACCATATACGGTTTCTGCTTAATTTAACACTATTTTTACGACTGATTCAACATGTGTAAACTGTTGTTGACAACGCCTAGAGATGCTGCTGGGTTTATTCCTTAATAAAGAAGCACTTTAAATGGATGATAAAAAATGAGCATTACTATTATTTATTTAATTCAATCGTTTCATTAATATCAGCCGATTTAGAATTTTTCCCTGTCATTTGTTTATACATAAAGGCGATTTTCTTCGTAAAATTACCGGTCTCCCAGTATTCCGCTGCTTCCGCTTTTATCTTTATCAAGACCACGTTAGGATCGTCATAAGAAGTTTGCATAATTTTCTCGTATGCTTTGCTCCACAGTTCTTTTTTCTTGTCTAAATCCTCAACGATTTCTGCTTTTCCCCGGACGGAAACATACGATTTACCTGCATATGCTACATTCACATCCTGATCATCTAAAATTTCTTCATATTTATTAGTCTCTTTTTTAGTAAAAAACCATAAATCACCATCAAACTCTACCTCTTGCGTTTTCATAGGTCGAGAAACAAGACCTTCATCAGTTACGGTAGTCAGCATGGCCGTATCCACATCTTTAATTAACTCTCTTAAAGTTTCCATTTCTTCTTGTTTTATTATGTTAGACATTTCCTATACCTCCTTTACTATTTTTCAGAGGTATACTACCCTTCACACCAAATTTTATTCAGGTACGGGGGTTTACTTTCTAACTAGTTCAAACCAAACTACCCCAACGGATAGATGGGGTAACCTTTTATGGTAGATTACTCAAACCTAAAAATTTATATAGAATTATGAAGAATAATAGCAAAACGAAGAGAATCTATCCGGCAGAAATAATAAGAGGGGCTAGTTCGATGATTATTAATTAAAGGCAACAACCATAATGGTTAGTTGCCTTTTTAAAAACTATTCTCGCGATCTCAACCAGTACCGAGTATATGTTGGGGACACAATAAAATGTGCTGGAAGTATCTTATATTTAAGTTTATTATCCGTTAGTCCCCGTCATTCTTACTATCAACGGGTAATCTTTAAATACGCATTAATGCGCCATTAGGCTTAGGTAAATCTTGGTCCATTATCTGATTCATTTTACAGAAATGCTCAAAAAACTGCTGTGCCAACTCTCGTTCTGTTGGGTCACTTTTCAGTGAAACTATATCAAGCAAAATTTGAGCCATCCATAAATTTTCAAAATAACGGTATTTACCTGTATTCCATGTCATTTTGTTCGGATATTTTTCATTCACATAATATTTCCAGAAATGCATCTGATCCGATTCTTGTTCTGTAAGTTGGAGTCTGTACGTTGAATGCGCAGGAATATATCCATCTTCACTAAGCTTACCGATAAAATCTTCATTCACCATATAGACACCCAAGATACGCCTGTCTTTTTCAGGCATGCCGGCATCTACTGCCGTTAACAGGACAGCGCTATTTTGGTGCAAGCGGATCGGTTTGTTGGGTTTTCCCTGGTTATTGCCACTTTTTATTACGCCTGAAAAAACCTTCCACTCTGAAAAAGAACTATTCTCTTCTTCTGCGTCACACCAAAAAACCATTTGTGATTCGGGATGAAGTTTATGATTTTTCATAAGTTTTTCATGTTCTAAGCGAAGTTCAAGGTTTTTTTGTTGCAGTTTTTTTTCCTCTTCCTTCTTCCATTCTTCTTCCTGTCGTTCGGCTTCCCTTTTTTGTATAATTTTTTCAAGTGAATTAGCAACCATTTTATCATGCAGTTTTAAGTGCTTTCCAAATACATCGGGGTAAACAAACTTTTTATTTTCCGATGCGAAATTAATTTCGATAACAGAATCGTTATGTTTTACTATACTACCCATGCCAAATCGCTTGTGTGTAACTTTCTTATTGATTAGATTCAATATTCTAGTCCTCCTTGTAGAATAAAAACTCGATTACTTTTAAATAGTAAATTGATAATTTTATTCGACTCAATTCCTTTAAAGCTCACACAACTGTTTGATTTTTTCTTCGGTTTACAAAAATATATTAAAAAAACGCATCCATAATTCTTTCTGCAAAAAATACAGCGGAATTCGGAATACGATTAAAAAAACAATTGTAAGACTATTGTAACATTTTTCCGAAAAAATTGCAAACTCCTTATTGACAATACATTTTATTGTGAGGTAAAATGAAGTTTTTTATTCTCTTACTCACTTGAAATAAACGCATTCAAAATTTCTTGAATGCGCCTATAAAAAATTATTGACTGCCGAATTATTGACTGCCGGTGACAAGTGGCACATGTACGTGTAGTGAAAATGAAATAAATACTTGAAACCTCAGTAAATTTTCTTAGCGGGTCTGGAAACTATAAAAGCGTTCCCAACTTGAAGGAACGCTTCGGCTAACTATTCCCAGTCGTTATAAGGAACGTGGCTCAATCACTATAAAGTAATTTTCGCCACACACTCAACATGTGTCGTCTGCGGAAACATATCGACAGGCTGGACTTCGATGGTCTTATAGCCGCCATCCTCAAGTATCCGTAAGTCTCTTGCCAGTGTCCCCGGGTTACAGGACACATAAACTACCTTTTTTGGCTTCATTTCTATAATAGTCCGCAGCAATGCCTCGTCGCAGCCCTTCCTCGGCGGATCGACAACGAGCACGTCCGCTTCATTACCCGCTTTGTACCATCGTGGGATTACTTCCTCGGCTGGCCCTGCTTCGAACTCCGCATTGGTTATTCCATTCAATTCGGCATTCCTCTTCGCGTCTTCAATCGCCTGTGGAACAACCTCAACACCAAAGACACTTCCCGCCTTTTGTGCGAGGAACAATGAAATCGTACCAATTCCACAGTAGGCATCAATTACAGTTTCACCGCCATTTAATCCTGCAAACTCAAGCGCTTTTTCATATAGTACTTTTGTCTGAACAGGGTTAACCTGGTAAAACGACAATGCTGATATGGCGAACTTCACTTCACCAATATAGTCGTAAATGAACTCATTGCCCCAAATCACCGTTGTTTTCGGGCCCATTATCACATTCGTCCGCATTGAATTAACATTATGGATAATCGACTTTACCTTTGGCAGTTTAGCGATGATTTCCTCAACTAGCCTATTTTTATGGGGAAGCTCCGCTGTCCTCGTTATCAGTACAATCATGAGTTCACCGGTTTGCTTGCCGTACCGGGCCATTATATGGCGTAAATCCCCTTTATGGGTTTGCTCATCATAGGCTCTGATTCCAAACCTCCCACATATTTCCTTCGCGGTATTAATTGCTTCATTCACCTCAGGAAGCTGAATCAAGCTTTCATTTGTATCAACAATTTCATGGCTTCTTGGCTTGAAGAATCCTGCAATCAGTTTGCCATCCTTCTCGCCAACAGGAACTTGAGCCTTATTCCGATAATGCCATGGCTCATTCATGCCAAGCACGGGATGGACCACAACATCCTCAAGCTTGCCAATCCTCATTAAAACTTGCCTGACTTGCTTTTCCTTGTATTTCAGCTGGCCTTCATAAGACATATGTTCAAGCTGGCAGCCGCCATATTTATGTTCATCACCAGGCATAATTTCAACTCTGTACGGGCTTTTTTCACGGAGCTCAATCAGCTTTCCAATTGCATAGCTCTTCTGGGTTTTAATGATTCTAACATTTGCTGTTTCCCCAGGAAGTGCTCCGGCTACAAATACCGGAAAACCGTCCACTTTGGCGACACCTGCACCATCATGGGTTAAATCCTCAAACCGCACATCTATATGTTCATTCTTTTTAACAGGGATTTGTTTATTCATGCCAACGCCCTCACTATTTTGATAAAAGAATTTTACCATAACCGGAGGGGGAATGCGAAAAGCCTTGTATCATCAACAAGGCTTCTTCTGGTTATATTTGGGATAGTACTCTAATCTTTGCTAATTACGATCGGAAAATGAGGCTCCAGCTTTTCATTAGCAAACTTTAACAGCCCTCTCACCTGGACGAATAAGTATATGATAAATATTATTATCGGAATGATGATAAAAAGGCCTCCCCCTCCTATATCCACCGTTGTATGATTTTCAACTAAAATGATTGTTACCGCGGAGATACCAGTCAGAACAACCTGGAAAATGCAATAAAGATTGAACACCTTATCAGCTTTTTCAGCAAGATCTGTTTCCTCGACCTTTAGCGCCTCTTCCTTAATCCCTCTCGTAAGCTTATAGAAAAAGTAAAGTGATAAGGATACCATAGTCAGAAGCAAAATTACCGAGAAAAATCTTCCGAAAACCGATGGACCGATGACCGTTCCACTCATCACCGAAGAATTTTTTAAAAATAAATCCAAGAGCCCAAGGGTTAACAGCAGAATGCTCGCTTTCTTTATAACTGAAAAATGAGCGTTGCCTATCCTTCCCGCTACTTCATTCGCTCCCCAAACCAATAATGCGTATCCAACAATATCAGGAAAAATATTCAATGGCCCCACATTAAAATTAAAAAACAAAAAGAAATACCCAGCGATCAAGATTCCGAACCCCATTGATTTCCCCCTAACGTAAATTCAGGATGTAATGTATAATATTGGTATTATTATACTATCTTTCGCAAGGAAGCAGGGGCGTTATTGAAAATTAATTTTAGCTTTCTCCGCATTGCTGGTTCCCTTACAATCTTTCTATTTTCTTATGCTGGAATCACATACCTCGACCAAATTTCTCATAGCGTGGTTGTTACGGATTATAGCAAGCTTACAAAACCAGGAAGTGTTTCTAAGAGCGATTTCCGGCACCTAAAGCAGCTTGGTTTTTCCGATATGTCCATTACCCATTTGAATGAGGGGGAAATAGAAAACTTAAAAGGTGTAAACGGAAAAGTTGTTGCGGAAAATGATATTTATCGGGAATTAAACGGTGATGGTGAAACACGCTTTACAAAAGAAGAGTATGAGCAACGCCTAAAGTATTATTCTGGCTCGGTTTTACCCAAATTCAAGACGCTCCAACAAATTCATTTGAAACTGATTGACGAGGGCAACCATAGATATCTCGCTATAACTGAACACCACTTTGATTTTAATCCGATGTCCGGAAAACCATTGGTAATCGAACTGCAATTAAATTCCCACTATACACTCCTAGAGCATATGGCAAGGCAAATCGCCTGGACCGTTCCAAGCTTCAATTATGATAAAATTAAGTCCAGTACTGCTGCCGTCCAAGCCGGGGACCCACCAAATGCAAATGAAGATTATCCCTTTTTTGACAATAGTTCAGCTTCCTCTTTATTTTATACCGTCCCATGGAAACAGGCTGGGCTGCTTCACGAAACAGTTGGGCTGTACTTTTTTACAGTCACCCGTTTTGAAGTGCCAGAGGACTGGCTGGTTGTCGATATGTATGTGCAGGGCCAAAACCCCCATCTGTCAGATGTAGTGCAATATGACTTGCAATCGGCTCAATAATAACAAGCCCCGGGAAGTATTTCTCCGGGGCTTGTTTGTGGTAACAATGGAATACCATCAATTTATTGGTTCTTCTGAATTACGGCAACTTTTTCCTTTACTTCCTCAATATTGCGCATCTTGTTGTCCCA
Source organism: Bacillus sp. FJAT-18017 (assembly GCF_001278805.1). Taxonomy (GTDB): domain Bacteria; phylum Bacillota; class Bacilli; order Bacillales; family Cytobacillaceae; genus Bacillus_D. The sequence continues at coordinate 5,123,777 of NZ_CP012602.1, forward strand.
GCACTTTTGGCTCAAGTCCACTGGGTACTCCTCAGGATTAGAAGTTCGCTTGTACTCATCCCAAATCTCTGCAAGGTTCGAACGGAGGAATTCGCGAGTCTCCTCCAGGCATGGGACCTCATAAACCAGCTCGCCATTCACAAAAACATCCTTTTGAATCTCCTTGGCTGTAAAGTTGGTGACGAATTTGCTGATATAGGTGTGGGTAGGATGAAACATCTTCAAACGGCCCTCATTTTGCGGATTTTCATCTTCCATTGTGATGTAATCCCCTTCTGAGTAGCCATTCGTATTATTGATAATTCTATAAACCCGTTTCAGTCCCGGTGTTGTGACCTTTTCGGGATTTGAGGAAATCTTGATCGTATCCCTCATTACACCAGTTTCATCTTCAATTGAGACAATTTTATAGACTGCCCCCAGTGCAGCCTGGTCGAACGCCGTGATCAGCTTTGTGCCGATTCCCCAGCTATCAATCCTGGCTCCCTGAGCCTTCAGGTGTAGAATCGTATTTTCATCAAGGTCGCTTGAGGCAAAAATTTTCGCATCTTTGTATCCGGCATCATCAAGCATCCTTCTTGCTTCTTTGGACAAGTAAGCCAGGTCTCCGCTGTCGAGGCGAATTCCACCAAAGTTAATCCTGTCACCCATTTCCTCAGCGACGCGAATTGCTGCGGGAACCCCGGAACGGAGCGTATCATACGTATCCACAAGGAACGTGCAATCTTTATGGGTTTCAGCGTATTTTTTAAACGCTGTATAATCATCACGGTATGCCTGGACCATGGAATGCGCATGGGTGCCCGCAACCGGAATGCCAAATTTCTTGCCTGCCCGGACATTGCTTGTGCCATCAAAGCCAGCAATATAGGCAGCCCTGGTTCCCCAGATCGCCGCATCAAATTCATGTGCCCGCCTCGTTCCAAACTCCATGGCGATTTCATCTTTAATAACCTGTTTAATCCTGGATGCTTTTGTGGCTATCAGCGTTTGATAATTAACAATATTAAGGAGCGCTGTCTCAAGAAGCTGTGCTTCAGCAAGAGTCGTATCCACCCTGACGAGCGGCTGGTTTCCAAAAACCAACTCACCTTCCTGCACCGACCTTATCCTGCCGGTAAAACGCAAATCCTTTAAATAGTCTAGAAAGTCCTCAGCATAGCCAACTTCATTTCTTAAATAGGCGATATCCTCTTCTGAAAAGCGGAATCCTTTAACATATTCAATAATCTTTTCAAGTCCAGCAAAAACAGCATAGCCATTCCCAAATGGAAGTTTTCGGAAAAACAGTTCAAATGCAGCCTTCCTGTTATGAATCCCGTCTCTCCAGTAGGTTTCAACCATATTAATTTGGTATAGATCAGTGTGAAGGGCGTAGCTGTCATCCATATATATATGCTTCATCTAAAAAACCTCCGCAATTTGCGCATCTCTTATGTAACTTCCGCTCCAAGTGAACCGGTAAAATGACCGAGCGCCCAATCGTGTCCAGCCTGATTGAAGGAAGCGACCGCATCTTTATACACAACAATTTTAAAGCCTTTATTGTAGGCATCAACTGCTGTGTGCAGGACACAAATATCCGTACATACACCAACAAGATGAACCTCGGTAATTCCGCGTTCCCTCAGCTTGATTTCAAGGTCTGTTCCGGCAAAAGCGGAATATCTCGTTTTATCGATATAATACACATTTTCCGCATCCTTATGCTCTTCGTACACCGATTGAAGCGCACCATAAAGGTCCCTTCCGCTTGTTCCCCGGATATTATGGGGAGGAAACAGCTTTGTTTCTGGATGAAGTTCATCACCAGCATCATGGACATCAATTGCAAAGATTGTATAATCGCCATTCGTAATGAATTCCTCAGTTAAATCTGTTATACGCTTTTCAATCGCCCTGCCTGGCTCACCGCAAGTCAAGGCACCTGCATCTGCAACGAAGTCATATGTATAATCGACATTGATTAAAGCCCTTTTCGTCATTTTGCCACCCCGTTTCATAAAATAACTATCTTTTCTAATATTGTATCAATTCTGGCAGAGCAACGCCATTTCTCGGTATTCTCGGATGCTAAATGATTGAATAGTAAAAATCCCGCCATCACGGCGGGATTTCTTTTTAGCTGTAGACTTTTCCTGGTATCCAATCGGCTGGCAGGTCTTCTGGTCGAAGCGCGTCCAACGGAGCAAACACTTCAAAATGCCTGTATAAATTTTCAAACTCGGCAGGCAGCAAGCCCCCGTACTCCCCATCAAGATTGAGGAGGACCTTATCATTAGAGCGGATTTTAATCCGATTAGCTTTCGTATAAATGACATTTTCATCTTTGATATGTTCACCACGAATAGCCAGTGTAGCCACCCTGATGAACTCCGCAAGATTTACCTTTTTTAAAATCAACAATGAAAACATTCCGTCATTCAAAGACGCATCAGGAGCTATTTTTTCAAAGCCCCCAATCGAGTTAGTCAGACCAATCAAAAAGAGCATGGCCTCTCCCTCGAACAGTTTCCCATCATATTCAATGCAAACATGGCTGGCATTTATCGATGGCAGCATTTCCATACCCTTAAGATAATAAGCCAGCTGGCCCAGTACGGTCTTTAGTTTGCTTGGAACATCATATGTCAGTTCGGTCAGCCGTCCTCCACCAGCAATATTGATGAAATATTTATCATTCATCCGTCCAATATCGACCGGGATTCGGTCACCCTTTACAATAATATCAGTTGCTCTCTCAATATCCCTTGGAATGTGCAGGGCACGTGCAAAATCATTTGTTGTCCCCATCGGGATAATCCCCAGTTTCGGGCGGTAATCCTGCTGGGCAAGGCCATTGACTACTTCATTAATGGTCCCGTCCCCTCCGGCAGCAATCACTACGTCATATCTCCGCTCAACAGCAATCTTTGCTGCCAGTATCGCATCCCCTTCCCCGGCAGTTGCGTGGCAGGATGCTTCATAGCCAGCCTTTTCAAGCTTTTCAAGCACATCAGGAAGGTGCCTTCTGAATGCTTCTCTTCCGGATGTTGGGTTATATATGATTCGCGCTCTTTTCATCGATATCATCCTTATAATAAATTACAAAAATAGTCTTATTCCACCATTTACCATCATAGCTCAAAACTTCACTTTCCGCAATTCTGCAGGAAGTCCGATACTAATCATACTCCCTGGAAAAATCTTTTGTAAAGAAAATTCATGCGAGGTACCATTCCAATTTTTAGGAAAGCTTTTTATACTATTTGAACAGGAATCCTTTTACAAAAGTTGAAACGAAATCAAAATTACAAGGATGGCATTAAGGCGGAGAGCTATTCTGTCTGTAAGATCCTTTTCTTTAATAATACTAATGAATTGTGAGTGCCACCCCATTCAAAACATACCGCCCCTCATTTTCCTCCGCCTTCCCTTTCCTTTTAAACAGGAGCGTCATGAGCGCCCCCGTAAGCATCACCATTCAAATCACGACTTTAATCCAGTTTATATTCATCTATGTGTCCTTTTTAACCAACAAACTGAAAGTATGGTTATTCCCGGCCAGCATCTTTCAATTAATCAGTATCACTGCTCTCTTTCTTCCCTCTTTTCTCCCATGCTATTAGACGGAACAGATATGGTAATCCCTACAAGTAAATAAAAATTTCTTTCTACTAATTTGAACTGTCCTGAATATATTTTTATTGAAGGACAAGAAGCTAAGGATGTCTTTATTTTTCCAAAAAAGGTAATTATAATGCAATTCTTATGGTAAAATGGAATCCAATACCGGTGTTCAAAGGAATGATTCTATGATTGTAGTCTATTTTCTGGCAGCCTATCTTATCGGCTCTTTTCCTACCGCGTTGATTGTCGGCAAACTGGTTTACGGCGTTGACATCCGTGAACACGGAAGCAATAATCCCGGGGCAACGAACACATTGAGGGTGTTCGGAAAGGCAGCGGCAGTTTTTGTATTAATTTTTGACCTTGGCAAGGGAGCCCTGGCCGCCTCCATGCCGCTTTTGTTTTCAATTTCAGCCGAACCTATTTATCTTGGGCTAGTTGCAGTAATTGGGCACTGTTTTCCGATATTTGCCGGGTTTCGCGGTGGAAAGGCGATTGCCACGACTGCCGGTACTCTCCTAGTTGCGAGCTTCCCCATGCTTGTCGTTGCATATGTTTCATTCTTTCTAGTCATTTTTGTAACAAAGTATGTTTTTCTCGGTTCCATTTCAGTTGGACTGTCATTATTCATTTATTCCTTATTTGTACCAACCGAAGGATTAACATTGCTGTTCTGTGGATTTACTCTACTTCTTATATTCCTGCACCGCTCGAACATCCGGAATATCCTTCTAGGAATTGAGCCAAAAATTAACGACAAGAATTTAAAGAAAGACCGTATACCGCCCTCAGGTGGAGGAACACTGCCTTTCAGCTAAGCATGAAAAAGGCCAAAGCGCCCATTTAGCGGTGTTAGAGTGAAGATTTTTGCCGCTGGGGCTTAGGCCTCCTTAAAAATGAAAAAAGCAGCCACTGGCTGCTTTTTTCTATCGACTAACCCGCAATTTTATTAATAATACTATCTGAAACAGTCTGCCAGATTCCTTTATCTGTCACGTAAGACTCTGTCAGTGTCGTGTAAAACTCCCTTTGCTTCCCTTCAAAGTCCGGATCTTCCTTGGCAGGCAGTTCAGCACGTCCACGCTCAACCAACTCTTGAACTTGTAAGGCACGGGGTCCCCACACTGCATATTCAGTTCCATCATGATTTATGAAAATAAAAATTGGAATTGCCCGTGATGTTCCATTCGTGAGATATTGGTCCATCAGCTCGAGGTTTTGATCGCGCAACAGGAAACGAACCTCCATGCCGCCTGCTTCAGCAATCTTCATAAGGATTGGGTTATTAAGCATAGCATCCCCACACCAGTCCTCGGTAAGGACAAGGACTCTTAGCTCTTTTTCCTTCAGCGATTCAAGTCGGGCTTTCTGAGGCTCGGCCAATTCAAACTTCTCCAAAATTTTAAGCATGCTCTCTTTATTTTTTTCCATGCCTTCTATATACTCATCTGCAGTAAGTCCTTTTTCAAACCAGCTATTCAACTCCATCCTAGCCACCCTTTCTGTTTTTCTTCCATCATACCTCACTTGTTAGAGATATCAAGTTCCTGGTTCATAGTTTTCCATTTACTTACTATTATTATATTGGAATATTTTTAGATTTGACGAGGATATCCAAGTTATATTATATATAGTAAATGAAGAATTTTTTTTATATGCTGAATATTTTAAAAATATTCTTCTAGAAATATAAAGGGGGATACATTATGTCAAATGAGGCGTTACAACTCATCTCGATAGGCATTTATATGGCCGCGATGTTATGGATCGGCTGGTACGCTTATCGGAAGACTAGCAACCTGACCGACTATATGCTTGGGGGACGCTCATTGGGTCCGGCAGTAACAGCTTTAAGCGCTGGCGCAGCCGATATGAGCGGATGGCTGTTGATGGGGTTGCCGGGAGGAATTTATGTAAGTGGTTTAGCGGATGCCTGGATTGCAATCGGCTTGACAATAGGGGCGTATATCAACTGGCTTTTCGTCGCTCCACGCCTTCGTTCCTACACCCAGGTATCGAATGATTCAATTACGATACCGAGCTATCTTGAAAACAGATTTAAAGATAATACAAACCTGTTAAGAATAGTATCCGGAATTGTTATTTTAATTTTCTTCACTTTTTATGTCTCATCTGGTTTAGTATCAGGTGCTGTATTTTTTCAGAGTTCCTTTGATACAGGCTACCTCACCGGACTCTTGATTGTAGGTGGTGTCGTTGTAGCCTACACGCTGTTTGGTGGTTTCCTGGCGGTCAGCTATACTGACTTTATTCAAGGGCTTATGATGCTGATTGCCCTCTTGCTTGTACCAGCCATCGGCATTTTTGCAACTGGAGGACCTTCTGAAACATTTGAGACCGTTCGTATGGTAAATCCTGAATTCATGAGTCTCTTTAAAGGTGCAACCATAATTGGTGTCATTTCTGCACTGGCCTGGGGGCTAGGCTATTTTGGCCAGCCGCACATCATCGTCCGCTTTATGGCAATAACCAATGTAAAAGAAATGAAAAGCGCACGGAGAATTGGAATGGGCTGGATGATTTTCTCGTTACTCGGGACGATTTTTACTGCACTCGTCGGTATTGCCTACTTTAAACAAAATCCTGATGTTGAACTGGCCAATCCGGAAGCTGTGTTTCTTCTATTAGGGCAGCTTTTGTTCCATCCAATCTTTGCCGGATTCATGCTTGCGGCGGTTCTGGCTGCTATTATGAGTACTGTCTCTTCCCAGCTTATTGTTACATCAAGTGCATTGGTTGAGGATCTTTATAAAGTCCTTGTTAAAAAGGACGCTTCAGATAAGCAGCTTGTCTTTCTCGGCAGGTTGGCAGTCCTCGTTGTCGCACTCGTTGCCGCTCTTCTTGCTTTGAATCCAGACAACACCATTTTGGATTTGGTAGCGTACGCCTGGGCGGGGTTTGGGGCTTCCTTTGGTCCAATCATACTGCTTAGCCTGTTCTGGAGGAAAATGACTGGCCAGGGCGCCATCGCAGGTATGATTATCGGTGCTGTTACGGTCATTATCTGGGCAGAGCTTGACCTTGGCAAGGTATTATTTGGCGAAACACTTTATGAAATCGTTCCTGGCTTCCTGCTGAACCTCCTGGTTACCTGGCTTGTAAGTAAGGCAACCTATAAGAAGGATCCGGCTATCGAAAAAGAATTCGACGAAAGTATCCGATTGTTAACACAAGATTAAATGAATTAAGGAGCCAGGCATCTCAGTGCCTGGCTCCTTATTTTCGTTATTATATTTCGCGATTGCAGTTGGCTTTTTTATCTAGTTTGTCTACGTCTAGCTCCACCCCGAAGTTGCATCTCACCAAGGCGCTTGCGCTTTTGTTCTATCGGGATGACAGGAATTGAACCTGCGACCCCTAGCACCCCATGCTAGTGCTCTACCAAGCTGAGCTACATCCCGCAGCGATCAAGATTAGTATAGCTCCAAGCTAATTCAAATTCCAGAAGATTAATATATCGTTTTTCGACAAAACCCAATTTAATCAAACGTTTGATTAAATTTTTAAAAACCCCTGCTGCAAGTGCTTTTTAACCAAACTTGGTCTGCAGGAATCGTCGAAAAAACAGGCGGGAAACTCCCGCCTGCCTTTAACGTTTGGTTATTTCCTCTGCGAGGATTTTATTGACCAGCTGTGGATTTGCCTGGCCCTTCGTAGCTTTCATAATCTGGCCGACAAGATAACCAGTTGCTTTACTTTTTCCATTTTTGAAATCCTCAATCGATTGAGGATTTGCATCAAGTGTTTCGTTGACGATTTTCAGCAAGGCCCCTTCATCGGAAATCTGAACCAGGCCTTTTGCCTTAACAATTTCTCCTGCATTGCCCCCGTTTTCAATCAGTTCCTTGAAGACAGTCTTGGCAATCTTGGAGGAAATCGTACCATCACCAATTAGCTTAATCAATCCAGACAGATTTTCTGGGGTCAGCTTTGTTACCCCCAATTCTTTCTGTTCGGACTTTAAATAAGCTGAAACCTCACCCATCAGCCAGTTCGATGCTTGTTTGGCATCCGCCCCGGCAGCAACAGTGGCTTCGAAGAAATCTGCCATTTCCCGAGTCGCCGTCAGCACCTTCGCATCATACTCAGGCAATCCAAGCTGGGATACATACCGCTCAATCCGGGAATCCGGAAGCTCCGGTATTTCCGCCTGGATTCTTGCCTTCCACTCTTCATCGATTACAACATCAAGAAGGTCAGGTTCCGGGAAGTAACGGTAATCATCAGAACCTTCTTTTACCCTCATCAGAATTGTCGTGCCGGTTGCTTCATCGTAACGGCGTGTTTCCTGGCGGATTTCCCCTCCTGCGCTTACGACTTCCCGCTGGCGTTTTTCTTCGTGTTCAAGGCCCCTTCTCACGAAGTTAAAAGAGTTAAGGTTTTTCAATTCTGTTTTTGTACCGAACTCTTCCTGTCCAACAGGGCGGATTGAGATATTCGCATCACAGCGAAGCGAGCCTTCCTCCATCTTGACATCGGACACTCCAGTGTACAGAATGATTGATTTCAACTTTTCAAGATAGGCATATGCTTCATCCGGGGTTCGGATGTCTGGTTCAGAGACGATTTCAACTAGCGGAGTACCCTGCCTGTTGTAATCGACAAGTGAAGCACCTGAAACATGGTTTAGTTTCCCTGCATCTTCTTCCAAGTGAAGCCTTGTAATACCGATTTTTTTCTTATATCCGTTTACTTCAATCTCTATCCAGCCATTTTCTCCAATCGGCTTATCAAATTGTGAAATTTGAAACGCTTTTGGATTATCGGGATAAAAATAATTTTTCCGGTCGAACTTCGTAACTGGCGCAATTTCACAATTCAGCGCCATCGCCGCTTTGATTGCATATTCAACAGCCTTTTTATTCAGTACGGGCAGGACACCCGGGTAGCCCAAGTCGATGACGGTTGTATTTGTATTTGGTTCGGCACCAAAATGATTGGGGCTAGTTGAAAAAATTTTCGACTCGGTTTTTAATTCAACGTGGACCTCAAGGCCAATGACTGTTTCAAAATCCATTCTGTTCCCCTCCTTAAAGCGCCGGCCGCTGTTTATGATAGTTGGTTGCCTGTTCAAAAGCATACGCGGCCCGATAAATCGTTGCTTCATCAAAATGCTTGCCGATTATCTGCAAACCAAGTGGAAGCCCATTACTAAACCCGCACGGCACCGAAATTGCTGGTACCCCTGCTAGATTGACTGGTATAGTCAGGATATCATTCGCATACATTGTCAGCGGGTCATCAATAATCTCGCCAATTTTAAAAGCTGGAGTAGGAGTGGTTGGCCCGACTATCAGGTCATACTTTTGGAATACATCCTCAAAGTCCTTTTTAATCAAAGTCCGAACTTTTTGCGCCTTTTTGTAGTACGCATCATAGTAACCCGAGCTTAATGCAAAAGTCCCAAGCATAATGCGGCGTTTTACCTCGTCACCAAAGCCTTCTGAACGTGTCTTTTTGTACATGCTGAGCAGGTCTTCGGCGTGTTCGGTGCGATGTCCGTATCGTACCCCATCAAAACGCGCAAGATTAGCCGATGCTTCTGAAGAAGATAAAATATAGTAGGCCGCTAAAGCATACTTCGAATGAGGCAGGGATACTTCTTCAATGATAGCCCCTTGTCCCTCAAGTACATTTAACGCCGCCTTGATCGAGTTTTTCACTTCTTCTTGGACACCTTCGCCCAAGTACTCTTTTGGAATCCCAATTTTCATTCCTTTTATATCGCCCGTTAACCCATTTGTGAAATCCGGAACCTCCATGTTTGCAGATGTTGAGTCCATTGGGTCAATTCCGCAAATTGCATTCAGGAGATACGCATTGTCCTTCACGTTCCTTGTAATTGGGCCGATTTGATCAAGTGATGACGCGAAAGCAACAAGGCCATAGCGCGATACGCGGCCATATGTAGGTTTCATCCCGACAACTCCACAAAAAGAAGCCGGCTGTCGAATAGATCCGCCTGTATCGGAGCCAAGCGAAAACAACACTTCCCCCGCAGCAACCGATGCCGCAGAACCGCCAGAGGATCCGCCGGGTACCCTTTCCAGGTCCCATGGGTTCCGAGTCTTTTGATAAGCAGAGTTTTCGTTTGACGATCCCATTGCAAATTCATCCATATTGAGTTTGCCAATTGTAATCGTTCCTGCAGCATCAAGCTTTTCCATGACAGTCGCATTGTATATAGGGTCAAAGTTGCCAAGTATCTTACTTGAGCATGTTGTTTTAAGTCCCTTAGTGACAATGTTGTCCTTTATGCCAATCGGCATTCCAGATAGAATTTCATTAGCAGTTTGTTGCTTTTGTGCCTTGGCACGGGCACCATTCTCATCGAGTGTCAGAAAGGCCTGAACCTTCCCATCTACCTCGGCAATCCGCTTATAAGACTCCTCAACAAGATCCAAGGAGGATAGTTCCTTTTTCTGCAATAACTCCCTTAAATCCTCGAGAGTATGATCAAATAAACTCACAAACGTTCCTCCTTATTCCTCTAAAATTGACGGTACCCGAAAGTAACCATCCTGCTGGTCTGGTGCATTCTTCAAGACCTGTTCCCGAGGAAGGCCTTGTCTAGCTTTATCGTCTCTTAAAACATTGGTCATCGGAAGCACATGAGACGTTGGCTCAACGCCTTCCGTATCCAGTTCATTCAACTGTTCGGCAAAAGTAATAATTGCATCCAGCTGGTGGGCAAATTTTTCCGCTTCCTCACTGGTAATATCAAGCCGGGCAAGGTTCGCCACATGCCGGACCTGATCAAGTGAAATTCTCGACATCCTCATTCCTCCCGTTCAATCATAATACTATTGATAATAACAGAAACTTCAGTAGGATTAAAATGGGGAGTAGTAAGATTTCTCTTTGTAAAATAATCCTATATCTAGAAGTAACCATTTATCTGAAAAAATAGCCCCTTTTTAGTGGCTTTATTTGTGGAATCGAGCTACATTATACAGCTATGGCATGAGCATTTGTAGCTAGAGCAACTAAGCCTTATGTCTGCGGGTTAGACATTAGCTGGCCTCTTTCTTTTATAAATAAATCTCGTTCTCGGAAAGCTTAATTAATCCCATATAGCTTAAATAAGGATATTTATTCTTTTAAAATAAATAAGAGCACCCGCACATGGAGCGGGTACCCTTTACTCTGCCTTTTGTTCCAGCTGAGGCTCATACATCATTATAGCATTATTTTCAGTAATAAATTCTTCGCTGACAAGCTTATGCTGGCGGTTGTACGCTTTACGCCAGAGCTCATTATGCCGTATATAGCCACCCCAAAAGGCTCGGGTAATGCTATGGTCTTTTTCATAAATATGATACGCATGGACTTGAGGCTCCACGCAGCGCCACTCACCCACAAGATGGGTATCAGTCATTCGGACATGTAGCTGGTAAGGCACATCCGTTTCATTTTTAATCCGTAAATCACGGTCATTATATGAACAGGTTGCTCCGCTCCCAAATGGCTGTGTACGGTTAGAATCCGGAAACACATCGAAACTATGGCGATGGCGTTCTGTCACCGACAAAGGTGTGTGGAGTGCCATCCAGTATATTAAATTAGAAAGCTGGCATAACCCACCACCAGTGTCCTTCAAATAGCGTCCATAATGGAGGACCATTCCGTCGACATACCCTTTTCTTTTAGTAGGATTGCCTATCAACTTCCAATAGGAAAACGTCTCACCGGGCTTAATAATAATCCCATTTACCTTCTCTACCGCAAGCTTGAGATTCTTTATTTTATTTTGCTGGCACGTTATATCCACACCCTGTAATTCTCGCATCAAAGGGGTTTGATGTCCGAAGGCCGAGTAGGGCAGAAGAACCCTGTCTCGTTCTTTCGCATATATATTCCCATCTATCAACCATTCAAAATATCGTTTCCATGTATAAAATGTCTTACCAAGCTTGATCCTTAACTCAGAACGCTCTTTTGGCCGTATTTCAGCCATGTTCATTTGTTTTGGCCCCTTTTCTTCAAATCTTTTAAACCATATACTAATCTCTTTTATCTAAAAAAGAAAGGGGGTTTTCTGAGCAATTTAATCCAAAACCTGCCAAAATTGTGAAATACGAATTCGACCGCCTTAGGACCCCACAAGTCATTACAGCTTAAAGCGAAAAAAAGAACCCCGATTATTCGAGGTCCAGATTTATTTTCGTACCCAGCCAAACACCTTTCCAAAAAAACCCTTCTTCGCTTGAGGCTTTATTTCTTCCTGAACTACATTGGCTTTCACGTAAATTTCTTCCTTATCTACTGCATACGGGCAAGCTAACACCAATCCAAGATCTGAATCGTGTTCTTTGTTGGTTACAATTGTATACTCGATATTATTTTCCCTGGCCATTTTCAGGTATTTGGAAAAATCCTCATAAGAGAGAGTACCGTTCATGTATAAATGGGCGTCCTGGAATTCCTTCATTAACTGTTCCACCTGGACGTATGTTCCTTCAGCAAGTACTTGGCCCTTTTTTAGCGCAATGAGCACACGCTCCCTGATTGTTCCCAGGAATTTACGCCGTTCCTCGGGCTTCAGCTGCTTTTGCCCATGAATCCCCTGCTGCAGAACATCCTCCACCGTTGGCTTCCCCATCGCTTCACCCCGTCTCCTGTTTCTTATTATGTATGATTATTCCCAAAAAACCGTGCAACTTCCCTTCATACTAGTAAAAAAACTGAACTCTTGCCAGCTTTTTAATCTTGAGGAAACAAAAAGCAGCCCCCTGGGGGACTGCCTATCAATTATTTAGCAGGCGTGAATTGTTCCGCTTCCGTAGAACCCTTGAGGGCAACTGTTGAGGATGTGCCGCCGGAAATAACCATTGCCACCTCATCAAAGTATCCCGTACCTACCTCACGCTGATGCCTTGTCGCGGTATAACCATGTTGTTCGCTTGCAAACTCTGCCTGCTGCAACTCAGAGTAGGCTGCCATTCCGCGTTCCTTGTATCCGCGAGCAAGCTCAAACATGCTGTGGTTAAGGGCGTGGAAGCCTGCTAATGTCACGAACTGGAACTTGTAGCCCATATTGCCGAGCTCAACCTGGAACTTTTCTATTGTCTCCTGATTAAGCTTCTTCTTCCAGTTAAAAGAAGGTGAACAGTTATATGCGAGCAGCTTGCCTGGGTATTTTTCATGAATCGCTTCAGCAAAAAGCCTGGCTTCCTCAAGATTCGGCTCTGAAGTCTCACACCAGACAAGGTCAGCATAAGGAGCATACGCCAGCCCTCTTGCAATTGCCTGATCAAGGCCGGATTTTGTTTTGAAAAATCCTTCAGGTGTTCGTTCACCAGTCAGGAATTCGTGATCATATGGATCAATGTCACTTGTAATCAAGTCAGCAGCATTGGCATCTGTGCGTGCGACAATAACAGTTGGAACACCCATTACATCAGCTGCCAGCCTGGCTGCAATCAGATTTTTAACCGCAGTCTGAGTTGGCAGGAGAACCTTTCCACCCAAATGCCCGCATTTTTTTTCAGAAGAAAGCTGATCCTCAAAGTGAACACCCGCCGCACCCGCTTCAATCATGCCCTTCATCAGCTCAAAAACATTCAGCTGGCCGCCAAAGCCTGCTTCGGCATCGGCCACAATCGGCACAAACCAATCTGTCGAAGTATCTCCTTCACTGTAGTGAATTTGATCAGCACGCTGAAGCGCCTGGTTGATACGCTTGACGACGCTTGGCACGCTATTTGCAGGATAGAGGCTTTGATCAGGATACATATGGCCTGAAAGGTTTGCATCAGCCGCTACCTGCCATCCGCTTAAGTATATTGCCTTCAGGCCTGCTTTGACCTGCTGGATGGCCTGGTTCCCAGTCAAAGCGCCCAAGGCGTTAATATAATCCTCTTCCTGAAGAAGGTTCCAAAGCTTTTCAGCTCCCCTTCTTGCAAGTGTATGTTCAATGTCAAGCGACCCCCGCAGCTTAACAACATCTTGTGCAGTGTAAGTTCTCTCCACTCCGTTCCAGCGGCTGTTCAGCTGCCAGCTTTCCTCCAATTGCTTTACACGTGAATTGTTCATCTCCAAAATCCTCCTTAAATTTTCTGTTATAATACAACTTTATTAAACTATTAGTATTATATAACACGACTTTCAAAAAGGAAACTATTTTAAGTATAAAATTTTCACTTTTTTACCAAAATCCTGAAAAGTAGGACTAAAGAAATAAAAAGTACCCAGGTCATAAAACCCTGGGTACAAACATGTTTATTCATAGATATGGACAAATGGTTCTTTCTGGTCTGCCTTTTTTACAATTAATGCCTCTGGACCATTTACCGAATTGATATCGACCGATACTGAAATGTATTCTGGGAAGTATTCCATGATAAGCCCGGTTACATACTGGGTAAAACCGATTGCCTCTGCCTTCCCATAAAACTGAATTGGGATTGATATACTTAATTCTTGGAGTTCATCCTCAAGATAATGGGCTTTACCTACAACACCATTATAATTCGGAAAATACTTCTCAACATCCATCTTAAAGTTTTCAAATGCAACAACGTCTTCACGATGTTTTTCTTTTGCCTCATCATCTGTCGGGAATAAGTAGTATTTTTCATTTACTTTTTCCCAGTCGCTAATGGAGTTTCCCTGTTTTACGGTTGTGTATGCAAAAAAATTACCCGGCACTACAGAATCACTGCTCGCTTGTTCAAAGAGGGCAATTGTAATTGGAATATTCTTTAATTGGTTCATTGAGCGGAGCCTTTTAAGAACTTCCTGAGCGATTTTCTTGCCTTCCCGCTCCATATCAGCCCTCTTTATATTCACATCAAAAACATCGCCATACTGCTCTTTTTGATAATAATGAACCGAGTTAAGGGCAAGGCCAATCGTTACCCCAGCCAGCTTCATTTTGTCGTCCTCACCCTTGATCAAGTAATTATGTTCAAGGATATGAGCGAGGTAAATCGGCGCTTTTTCATTTCGAGCCTCTATGGAACCTGTACCTGGGTCAACCGGATTTAAGCCAAGATTTTCTTCTTCTTTTAACTTCAACTCAGCTAGCTGCTTTTTTGTATATTTCCTTGCGAGCCAGGACTGAACTGTTTTCTTCTTCAATTGCTGCCCTTCGCGAAACACATACGTATCAGGGTCGAATGTGTTTTGGGCAATCCGCATCAAGCCCATTTCAAATTCATTGATATCATATCGGGTGTTAAGATTATTTACTGTCAAACCTCTTGCTTCACTTGGTTCAAAAGGAAGCAGCGTCCTATAAAACTTATCTGATATTTGGTATTTCGGAATAATCGCATTTTCCTTGGATTTAGTCGAATTGTCTATGACTTCCTCCTGCTTATCAAAGTTCGGGGCACAGGCCCCAAGCAGAAGGGCCAGGGATATAAGCGCGACTGATAGCTTTCTCACGTTTCCTGCACCTCTTATTGTTCGATTTCCTCAAGCAGCCTCTCTTCATCCCAAATTTCTATTCCCAGCTCAGTCGCCTTTGTGAGCTTTGAGCCTGCATCCTCACCGGCGACAAGAATATCTGTCTTCTTACTGACGCTGCCGGCTACATTTGCCCCGAGCGCTTCAAGCTTTTCTTTCGCTTCATTTCTAGTCAGTTTTTCCAATTTCCCTGTCAAAACAACTGTCTTGCCCGCGAACATTGAATCTGCAGGGGCAGCGGACTTACGCGGACCCTTATAGTCCATGTTAAGGCCAACTTCCTTCAGTTCTGCAAGTAATTCCATTACCTCTTCCTCTGCAAAGAACGCCGCAATTGAACTGGCCATTTTTTCACCAATTTCACTTATGGCAATTAGCTCAGTCTCTGTTGCTGCAGCCAGGCTGTCCATTGTTTCAAATTCCTGCGCCAGAGTTTTCGCAGCCTTTTCACCGACATGGCGGATCCCAAGCCCAAATAGGAGCCGTTCAAGCGAATTCTCCTTAGAGGCTTCTATTGCATTGAGCAGGTTGGTGACGCTCTTTTCACCCATCCTCTCAAGGGCCAGGAGCTGATCGGCAGTTAACTTATAGATATCAGCAACATCTTCAATCAATTTATGGGCAAACAATTGAGATATGACCTTCTCACCAAGGCCATCGATATTCATTGCATTCCGAGAAACAAAGTGAATCAGCCCTTCCCTGATTTGTGCAGGGCATTTTGGGTTCAAGCAGCGGAGTGCAACTTCACCCTCGATACGGACAAGTTCATTATCGCATTCAGGACAGTTTGTGGGCATAAAGAAGTCCTTTTCATCACCAGTCCTTTGCTCAGGGAGTACGTTGACAACCTCAGGAATAATATCGCCGGCTTTTTTGACGACAACCTTATCGCCAATCTTCAAATCCTTTTCTCTAATCAGGTCTTCATTATGAAGGGACGCACGCTGGACCGTTGTCCCGGCAACACGTACTGGTTCAAGGATGGCCGTCGGTGTGATTACCCCGGTTCGGCCAACACTCAGCTCAATATCCAGGAGGGTTGTGACAACTTCTTCAGCAGGAAACTTATACGCAATAGACCAGCGAGGGCTTTTTGCCGTATACCCCAGTTCCTCCTGTTGGTAATAGGAATCAACCTTGATGACGATACCGTCGATGTCATAATCCAGATTTGGGCGTTTTTCACCCCAGCCATTTATATACTCCAGGACTTCCTCAATGCTTCCACATTTGCGCCTTTCCTTATTCGTCTTAAATCCGATTTTTTCAATATAATCAAGGGCTTCGCTATGCGATTGAAGACCGAGGGCAGCAGCATCAGCCACCGCATATAGAAATATATCTAGGTTCCTGGATGCTGCTATGCTTGTATCAAGCTGGCGAAGAGAACCTGCAGCCGCATTTCTGGGATTTGCAAATGGCTCCTCACCGCGTTCGGCCTTTGCTTCATTCAGTTTTTCAAAGGAGCGCTTCGGCATAAATGCCTCGCCGCGCACTTCTAATGAAACAGACTCCCTTAACCGCAAAGGGATTGATTTAATTGTGCGAAGATTTGCGGTGATATCCTCTCCAGTTGTTCCGTCGCCCCTGGTTGCCCCCTGGACGAAGCGTCCGTCCTCATACCTGAGTGATACCGCCAGACCATCAATCTTCAGTTCGCAAACATAGGAAAAATTGTTTCCAACAACCTGCCGGACTCTCCTGTCAAAATCCCGGAGATCAGCCTCGTTGAAGGCATTTCCAAGGCTAAGCATCGGACTCCGGTGCCGGACCTTTTCAAACATATCCAGCACAGCCCCTCCTACCCGTACAGTAGGGGAGTCGGGGGTTTTAAACTGCGGATACATCTCTTCTAGCTCAATCAATTCACGGAGGAGCCTATCGTATTCAGCATCCGGAACTGATGGTTTATCAAGAACATAATATTCATATCCATATTGATGCAGCAGGGTTTGCAGTTCCCTTACTTTCATTTCGGCAGCTTGCAGATCCATCCATCAATCCCTCGTTTCGCAGAAATTGTTACAGTTTCTTAATCGGGGCGAATTTAGCTAATAGCCTCTTGATACCAACCGGGCTAGGGAAGGCAATATCAAGCTCCATGCCATCTCCCTCGCCTTTTACTCCAACGACCGTACCAATTCCCCATTTTCCATGTTCAGCCTTGTCACCGGCCCCCCAGGCAAGCCCTTCACCACCGGTTGCAGCTGGCCGTGAAACTGGTTTCCTAATAACGGGCTGTGCAGGCTGGCTTTGCCGCGCAGGCTGCCATCTGCCGGAATCGGAATACCCAATGCGGCCCCTGTCGTTCCCGAATGGGCTAGAACCAAATTGCCTTTCAGCAGGTTCCACCACTTCTAGCAGTTCTGATGGGATTTCTTTAATAAATCTCGAGGAAGGATTCATGTTGGTCCGTCCAAATAGCGTCCTCATTTGGGCGTTTGTGAGATACAGGATCTTTTCAGCCCTTGTTATCCCAACATAGGCAAGCCTGCGTTCTTCTTCCATTTCTCCTTCATCCATCAACGAGCGGCTGTGAGGGAATACACCTTCCTCAAGCCCAATTAGGAAAACAACTGGAAACTCCAACCCTTTGGCAGAGTGGAGAGTCATTAAGGTGACCTTCTCTGTCTTTTCCTGCCCTTCTTCCATTGAATCAATATCGGCTACCAGCGCCAAATCTGTCAAGAAAGAGACAAGGGTCTTGTCTTCACTTGTTTCCTCAAAATTCTTTGTAACCGACAGCAATTCTTCAAGGTTCTCAAGCCGGCTTTGAGCCTCAATCGACTTTTCAGCTTGAAGCATCTCCCTGTAGCCTGATTTATCAAGCAAGTCCTCAACAATTTCAGTAACAGACAGGAATTCCTGCATCCGGTTGTAGTTGCCAATCAAATCACGGAAACCAGCTGCTGCTTTAACAGCTTTAGGACTAAGCCCAATCAACTCGACAGATTCCAGTGCCTGGTATAGTGTCAAATCATGCAGCGCAGCAAAATCAATTATTTTGTCCACAGACGTGGCTCCAAGTGCGCGTTTCGGAACATTGATTACCCGGAGAAGGCTGATATCATCATCAGGGTTTGATATAAGCCTTAAGTAGGCAAGGATGTCCTTGATTTCCTTCCGATCATAGAACTTAATGCCTCCAACGATGTGGTAATCAATGATCGATTTAAGTAAAACTTCCTCCATTACCCGTGATTGAGCGTTCGTTCTGTATAAAATCGCAATATCAGAGGCGCTGTAGTCCCCCGATTCAGTAAGCTCTTTAATTTTTCCGGCGACGAACTGAGCTTCTCCCTGTTCACTGTCCGCTCTGTAATAGACGAGCTTATTTCCTTCAGGATTCTCTGTCCACAAATTCTTAGGTTTTCGGTTTAGATTCTTTGCAATCACTTCATTTGCCGCGAGAAGAATTCGCTTAGTGGAGCGGTAATTTTGTTCCAATAAAATCACTCTTGCATTAGGATAGTCTTTTTCAAAAGAAAGTATATTGGCAATATCAGCTCCGCGCCATTTATAGATGGACTGATCGGAATCACCGACAACACATAAATTCTTGAACCGTGCCGCAAGCTTTTTAACGAGCGTATACTGCGCCCGGTTTGTATCCTGGTACTCATCCACATGGATGTACTGGAATTTTCGCTGGTATCTCTCTAAAACATCCGGCACCTGGTCAAATAGCTTGATCGTCATCATAATCAAGTCGTCAAAGTCCAAAGCCTGGTTCTTGCGCAGCTTCTTCTGATATTCCTTATACACGGCAGCAATCTGCCTCTGGAAATAATCACCGGCCATATTTTCATATTCCTCTGGGCCTGTCAGTTCGTTTTTTGAAGAAGATATGGCACCAAGGATAGCTCGTGGATCAAACTTTTTCGGATCAAGATTCTGCTCTTTGAGAATTCCCTTAATTACCGATTGCTGGTCAGTAGTATCAAGTATTGTAAAGTTCCGGTTGAAACCAATCCTGTCAATATCGCGCCGTAAAATCCGCACACACATCGAGTGAAATGTCGAAATCCAGACTTCTTCCGCTACACCGCCCATCATTCTTGCAACACGTTCCTTCATTTCACGGGCAGCTTTATTTGTAAATGTGATTGCCAGAATGTTATAGGGATTGACCTCCTTTTCCAGCATCAAATACCCGATTCGATGCGTCAGAACCCGGGTCTTTCCACTTCCTGCCCCTGCCATAATTAATAGGGGGCCATCTGTTGCCTTAACAGCTTCCTGTTGCTGGGGGTTAAGCCCGCCAAGCAGTTTATCCTTAAGATATTGCATCTCTACACCACCATAACAAAACATATGTTCTAATTTCATTTTAATCTATTTATGAACAATACGCACTTATTTTCCAGAGCGAACTGCTTTTACAGTTTCAAGTGCCTGTTGCAAGTTTTCATATATGATATTGCCAACAACAATTACATCAGCATGCCTGGACATTTCTACTGCCTGCTCCTTTGTCCGGATTCCTCCTCCATAAAAAAGAATGGATTTCTCAAGACTTGTTTTCGCAGCAGACACTATTTCTGGGTCACCAAAGGCTCCACTATATTCAAGATAAACAATTGGCATTCCAAACATCTTTTCCGCCATCATTGCATAGGCCTGTACATCCTCGACTGACAGAGTTGTATCTGCTTTTGTCAGTCTTGCTGCCTTGCAGTCTTCGTTAAGAATAATATACGCTTCCATGGCGAACTCGTCCCAATCCACCATATGCCCAAATTCCCTAACTGCCTCAAAATGAAGGCCATTGATCCACTTTGGGTCGCGGCTATTCAAAACAGACGGAACGAAGTAGAGATCAAACCCAGGCGAAACAGAATCAAGATTCGAAATCTCCAGGACACATGGAACGGTATAACGGCGAACTCTTGCCATCAAGTCAAGTACCTTTTCAAGTGTGACTCCGTCCGTTCCCCCTATCATAACGGCATCCGTACCTGATTCACAAATTATTTCAAGGTCCTTATCAGATAGCTCCTTGGCCGGGTCAAGCTTGAATACATGGCGCCATTCGCGGTAATCGTACATTGATGAATCCTCCATTCACTACTCCATTAGTCCATTATAGCATCTGGTAAAACGATACAAAAACAAAACGGGGAAAACAGATTTAGAAATGATAACCAACACAAAGAAGCACAAGCGAATCGATGTTGACTTACCGTAATGAGAGGACCGAATTAAATTATACGCTCCTCGAAAATCCTCATTACTCTATCACGTAATTTCGTGCAATGTACTTTCGGTGAAGCTTTCCTTATGCTACCGTTTTTCTTCGTGCGATGTTAATGCTACTGAAGCTTTCCTTGTGAAGCTAGACAGTTCTCAAAAGTAAGGATATACAATATACTTTCATATATTATGAACAAAAGAAAAACCGGCGCTTTTCTGCACCGGCTGTCATTCCTATTATTCTTCCGTTACTGTCCCGGCTGGCTCCTTAACCCGTTCAAGCACCATTTCATACCCATCGTTTCCATAATTCAGGCAGCGCTTAACCCGAGAAATGGTTGCTGTGCTTGCTCCTGTCTCACTTTCTATCTTGTGGTAGGTCTTGCCTTCACGAAGCATTCTTGCCACCTCAAGCCGCTGAGCAAGCGACTGGATTTCATTGACTGTACATAAATCATCGAACAATCGATAGCATTCCTCAAGGTCTTCCAAAGAAAGGATTGCATTGAAAAGCTGGTCTAGTTCTTTTCCTCTTAATTTATTGATTTGCATGGATTTCACCCCTTTTTAAACCTCTGTTATTGTTCTGGTTCCTAGTTTGCTTCAAGCGATACGCTTCCAGGAATTCCGGGATCCTGCGGGATAATGTTGACCCAGGTTTTACCCGGTACAAGCCCCGCCTCCGCTCCATTTAAATAGGGCAGGATTCTTCCACCGCTGTTTTTCCACTCAACCTCAATGGCTTTTCCCCTTTGTAAAAGGAGGCCCTTGCCTCCGCTTTCAAGGTCAATATCACGCAGGCCGCCCTCTCCTGCTGGTGTGTGGCTCATTTCTGTTATAAAAATATTATCCAGTAGGATAGGCTGTTTTGTATCAAGGTCAATAGTTAGTTCGCCGTTGCTATAACGCTTATATTTCCCCAGCGCAGTATCATATTCATAAACAGAGGTGTAAATATCATTTGAAAAATAGGCAACACTGGCATAAGAAGCTTCTTTCCCCGAAAGTCCCTTAACAGCATTTTCTTTCAAGAAAGTAAATGGCCTTGGCGTCTTATAAAGGTCAAATCCGAGCTTCTTTGATCCTTTTAGCATATTATCGAAAGTGATGTATGAATTATGCGGTGCCACTCTAAAATCTGCGCGCTTGAACAGCGTCCCATCATAGGCAATTCCATTAATGTTGTCAATGAAACCGTTGCTGAGCATCTGTTTTGCTTCCTTGCTGTACCCATGAGCTATAAAAATACTGTCCAGGCCTTTGGCAAGATGAAGATAATAATCCCGTGCGCTCCTGACTGGTCCTACCGTTTCCGGCTTTTCACTTTGAAACACTGCAAGGAATCGGGTGATTTCCCCTTCTGCGAGCATTTCATAAACAATATCTGCCTTGTGCAGCCCGGATTGCGGCCTGGCCTTTGGAAAATTATTAATCATAACAGCAAATGCCCTGCCATCGGTAGAACTTTCTGAGCCGATCCCTGTTAACGGGAATGTGTACGGAAGATCCTTCCCTTGCTTTTCAGAAGCTACAGCTTTTTTCTTTTCTTTATCTGCTGTCTTTGGTGCTTCTTTGCTGCATGCCGATAAAAGCAGCAAACATGCCACTAATGCAACAGCCCATTTTCTCATTTCCACACCTCAAATTTATCATCTATCTCTCTATCACAACTAGTTTTTATTTACTTTTACTTTACCATTTTAACGCATTATTGACGGAAAGAGTATATTTTTATTCATAACATCATACATTCCCTGCTGCGTAATCCTTACATAGGGAAGATGGGTTGAAGAAAAGAACAGCAGGCTATAAACAGGATCGCCAAACGAATAGCCTCTCTCCTTTAAAACATCATGAAGAATTTGTTCTTTTTCAATTAGCTTTTCAAGTGGCTCTTTAGTCATTAGGCCGCCAAGTTCCAATGGTAGTTCACAAATGGTTTCTCCACCTTCAGCAATCACAATCCCACCGCCAATTTCCTTCATTCGACGGAAGGCGTGGAGAAGATCGGCCTTGCTTTTGCCAATCAACAAAATATCGCCAGTATTTGAAAAAGAGCTCGCCATCCCCTGAAGCTTATTCGCAAAACCTTTAAGGATCGTGTTAATTCTCCATTTCCCTTTCCTGTCTATCAACATAAAAAAGCATTCGTCATGGCTATCAGAAAGTGTGTCTCTCGAAACTTCCAAATTAATTGAGTACGGCTTTGTAATTACAGCGTTTTCTAATTTTATTCCAAACGGCATCGAGAATTGAAGATCATCCATTGATAACTCCCAATCCAGTTCAAGCGAGTTTAAGCCATAACTGTCCCAATCCAGTTCAGGGAAATGCTCAACAACTTCGCCATCTCTTTTCACCCATTTTCCTCTAGCGAGAACCGATACCGGACAAGGCTCTTCAATGCTATCCAGGAAATTGATATTCGCGACTCTGCCGGTAGCAATATTCCCATGGATATGGCCAATATTGTAATACCTTGCTGGATTAATGGTTGCCATATTGTAAGCATCGATAGGGGGAATACCTTTTTCAATAGCAATCTTAATCATCATGTCGATGACCCCATCCCTATGAAACCGTGAAGAAGAGCCATCCGTGGTAAAAATCAAACGATCATACACATCTATGCCCAAGTCGTTCATTTCGTCCAAAAGCTTGGGAAGATCAGGCCTGATAGAAGAATGCCTCAAGGAAACAGTGTAGCCCTGGAGGAGCCGTTCATATACTTCCTCACCTGTCATCGCTTCATGGTCACAATCCGCACCTAGCAGCATCATTTTTGCCAAGGTTTTCTCAGATGCCCCTGGAAAATGCCCTTCAATTTGCTTCCGCATCCGCTTTGCTTCCTGAATCCAGTGGAGCATCATGTCGTCCCCGGCTAGCAGTTTCGGCCAGCCTGTTAATTCCCCGCCCTGAAGGACTGCGTCATGCTCCAGCCAGGACTTGATTGTTCCGTGTGAAAAAACCTCTTCCTCATTCCGAATTTCTGTTTGCGGATCGAATCGGCACCACCAAAATATGCTCGCTGGTAAACTTCGCATATCTTTCATTAATGAAAATGCCTGTTTTCTTTCCAAAAGAAGGATTAATGATAGATTGTCATTCAAAATGGTTGTTGTCCCCCGAAGTGATGCATAGGCAGCAAACGAGTGGGGATTATATAACTGAAATGGATGTGCATGCGGTTCAATATATCCTGGAACAAGATATTTACCGGAACAATCTATTGTGCTGCTATTCACAAGATTAGACGGCAGTTTGTTTCCTACATATACTATCCGGTCTTCATAAATCCATATATTAGCCGTCATCCATTTATTAAATGCCTGGTTTAAATAGGTTGCATTTGTTAAAACGATGGTTGGGGCACGTTTGCCATCCAACACTTCAACGTGTTCGCGAAGTTGCTTATTTTTCCAACGGTATCGTTGTTCAAGCATGGTCCCTCCCCCTTATAAAAGTGTCTCTATAATATTTTTCTGAAGATTCTATAAAAAGTAAGCCCTTTCATTTAATAATAACACATAATTTTCTTTCGTACAGTAGTGTTTAACAGTATTAAATAAGAAAATTGTGAAGGAGTGAACAAGTTGAAGATGAGACAAAACATTGGCATAGTTAATGCCATGATTCGAATTACTGCAGGGTTGGCTATTCTCTCCTAGTGCACGGCCAAAATGGTCAAAAAACCTTGGCGTGACTCGTATCTAGCCCTTTCTTTTTTGGCAGCCATGAAGGTGGCAGAAGGAATGGTCAGGTATTGCCCGGTTACGGATTTTATTCAAAATAGTGGAGATAAACAAAAAGAATCCAAGGAGCAAAGGCCTTCTAAAGAAAAGCAAAATGAAGAACATCGAAAACAAGGGGAAAATTCGGATTATAAAGAGGAAATGTCTTCATATGAAGGGAAGGCTAATTCAATACGATATAGAAGAGAAGGAGCATCCACTCGATAGCGGATGCTCCTTTTCCTTTTTATAATCCAAGCCTTTTGAAAATTGTATCGACATGTTGTAGATGGTAGCTATAATCAAAGCACTCATTCAGTTCCTCTTTTGTTAAAAGAGATGTCACAGCTTCATCCGTTTCCAATAATTCCTGGAATGGAACTTGCTTTTCCCATGCCTCCATCGCCCGAGGCTGTACTGTATCGTAAGCCTTCTCTCGAGAAAGACCCTTGTCGATTAGTGCAAGCAGGACTCTTTGAGAGTAGATTAGTCCCAGTGTGCTACCCATATTCCTCTTCATGTTCTCCGGATAGACTGTCAGGTTCTTCACAATATTACTAAATCGGTTAAGCATATAATTTAGAAGAATCGTCGCGTCAGGAAGGATAATCCTTTCCGCAGAAGAATGAGAAATATCCCTTTCATGCCATAACGGTACGTTTTCATAAGCAGTCAGCATATGTCCGCGAATAACCCTCGAAAGACCCGCCATATTTTCCGAACCAATTGGGTTGCGTTTGTGCGGCATTGCCGATGATCCCTTTTGGCCTTTTGCAAAAAACTCCTCTACTTCACGAGTTTCGCTTTTTTGAAGCCCGCGGACTTCCACAGCAAATTTTTCAATGGAGGTAGCAATCAAAGCCACTATAGATAAGTAATGGGCATGCCGGTCACGCTGAAGTGTTTGTGTGGATATTGGAGCCGGTTCAAGGCCTAAATTTTCGCAAACATATTTTTCAACAAAAGGGTCAATATTCGCATAGGTACCAACTGCACCGGAAATTTTACCGGCTTCCACACCTTTAGCCGCCTCATTAAATCTATTCAGATTCCGTTTCATTTCTTCATGCCACAATGCCAGTTTAAGTCCAAACGTAGTAGGTTCAGCATGGACTCCATGGGTACGGCCCATCATGACAGTGTACTTGTGCTCCTGAGCCTTTTCCTTCAAGACCGCGATAAACCTCCCGATATCCTCCCTGATAATTTCATTTGCCTGTTTGAGAAGATAAGATAAAGCCGTGTCAACGACATCTGTAGAGGTCAGTCCATAATGAACCCATTTTCGCTCTTCACCAAGTGTTTCCGAAACAGCCCTTGTAAAAGCCACCACATCATGACGGGTTTCTTCCTCGATTTCTTTAATACGGCTTACATCAAATCCAGCGTTTTCACGGATTTTCCGAACATCTTCATAAGGAATATCACCCAATTCGGCCCATGCCTCGCACGCTAATATTTCCACTTCCAGCCATGCGCCAAATCTGTTTTCTTCATTCCAAACTTTACCCATCTCAGGTCTAGTGTAACGGTCTATCATTCCTTCTCCCCCGTTTTTCTTTAAGTATGAAGCCAAGCAATCATTCTCGGCACTAGTCACTTTCTATCTTAACAACCCGATTGGAACTAGTCAAACAAGGAGGCGAACTATCCAAACAAAAAACTTGATAAATGTTCGTTTTTGAGAGCTTTAATCTCGATTTTTTCACTCTTTTTCCAAAGGTTTTCCTTCAAATAGAAATTTTCGGCCCACAGGAACTATGTCCGAACCCTCTTCTTTGAAAATAGGCCGTTCAATTCGGCCTACCGGGCGAAACCCTTGTGCTTTCATTCGATTGAGACAATCATTAATTGATTCATTTTCAAGCACTTCAAATAGCTGCTTTTTCCCCATAACACTCTTTCCTTTCATTCATCTTCATGTCTTATTATTCCCCCGTAGCGGTTCATCAACCGCGGCATTCTTCTTTTTCAAATTCTTTGATATAAAAGCCGCCCTGCTTGGACCATTCGGCGTAATAGATTGTACTGATATCATCATATCCTTCTTTCCTTAACTCATCCTTAAGCCATTTTTCATCCTTGCCGGTTTTCTTCAGGTCTTCTTCTACAATTCTCCCCTCGTCAACAAGCATTAACGCAGGCTCCTCATCTTTTGTATCTACGTTCAAAATTTCCGGGGTTACCGGATCCGCACTTGCATATTTCATAACACTGATTTGACCGCCTGTTTCCATAAAGACATATTTTACTTCTTTTAATGAAAAGACACCCTGAGTTCTAAGCAAGGAGCGGAGCTGCTCCATTTCTAAAGAGTTTTTCTTCATTTCCTTGTGGTCTATTTCCCCGTCCTTTATAAGTACAGAGACGGAACCTTTTAAAGGCTTGCGAATTTTATCATATTTTTCGGTTAGCTTTTCTACTGCAAATATGACAATACCCCATACTGCGACTCCAAATAAGACATGAAGTATGGATACTTTTTCATCATAAATCGATTCCTCGATTATCCCGCCTAAAATTATTGCGTATACAAAATCGTACGGCGTCACCTGGGACATTTCCTTCTTCCCAAGAATTCTTGTTACAGCCACCAAGGCAAAAAATCCAACTATAAGTTTCAGTGCAATAGTTCCGTATAACATATGGACAACCTCCCAATCTCTTTATGTCCATTTACCCCACTTCGATAAAATTAACGATTCCTTCTTCTGGTATATTGACGTGTTTTTTTGATAACAGAGCAGCCATTTTGGCAATTCGTCCTTCAAAGCAGTGATAGTTTGGCTGGCTGGTTCGTAAAACTTAATAAGCGCGAAATGTTAGATACGGCCGGATAGCTAAACGCTTTTTTTACTTTTCCATAACAAAAAGGGCAACCCAATATGGGTTGCCCTTTTGTTGTTGCCCGGCAGCGTCCTACTCTCACAGGGGCTTACGCCCCAACTACCATCGGCGCTGAGAAGCTTAACTTCCGTGTTCGGGATGGGAACGGGTGTGGCCTTCTCGCCATAACTGCCAGACTATATGAGGGTTGTTCCCTCAAAACTGGGTAATCGTAAAGGAAGAATCAGAAGAACATCAAGTCATCAAATATGGTTAAGTCCTCGATCTATTAGTATCAGTCAGCTCCACACGTCGCCGCGCTTCCACCTCTGACCTATCAACCTGATCATCTTTCAGGGATCTTACTTCTTGCGAATGGGAAATCTCATCTTGAGGGGGGCTTCATGCTTAGATGCTTTCAGCACTTATCCCGTCCGCACATAGCTACCCAGCGATGCCTTTGGCAAGACAACTGGTACACCAGCGGTGCGTCCATCCCGGTCCTCTCGTACTAAGGACAGCTCCTCTCAAATTTCCTGCGCCCACGACGGATAGGGACCGAACTGTCTCACGACGTTCTGAACCCAGCTCGCGTACCGCTTTAATGGGCGAACAGCCCAACCCTTGGGACCGACTACAGCCCCAGGATGCGATGAGCCGACATCGAGGTGCCAAACCTCCCCGTCGATGTGGACTCTTGGGGGAGATAAGCCTGTTATCCCCGGGGTAGCTTTTATCCGTTGAGCGATGGCCCTTCCATGCGGAACCACCGGATCACTAAGCCCGACTTTCGTCCCTGCTCGACTTGTAGGTCTCGCAGTCAAGCTCCCTTGTGCCTTTACACTCTGCGAATGATTTCCAACCATTCTGAGGGAACCTTTGGGCGCCTCCGTTACATTTTAGGAGGCGACCGCCCCAGTCAAACTGCCTGCCTGACACTGTCTCCCACCCCGATAAGGGGTGCGGGTTAGAATTTCAATACAGCCAGGGTAGTATCCCACCGACGCCTCCACCGAAGCTGGCGCTCCGGCTTCTCAGGCTCCTACCTATCCTGTACAAGCTGTACCAAAATTCAATATCAGGCTGCAGTAAAGCTCCACGGGGTCTTTCCGTCCTGTCGCGGGTAACCTGCATCTTCACAGGTACTATAATTTCACCGAGTCTCTCGTTGAGACAGTGCCCAGATCGTTACGCCTTTCGTGCGGGTCGGAACTTACCCGACAAGGAATTTCGCTACCTTAGGACCGTTATAGTTACGGCCGCCGTTTACTGGGGCTTCGATTCAGAGCTTCGCGTGAGCTAACCCCTCCTCTTAACCTTCCAGCACCGGGCAGGCGTCAGCCCCTATACTTCGCCTTGCGGCTTCGCAGAGACCTGTGTTTTTGCTAAACAGTCGCCTGGGCCTATTCACTGCGGCTCTTCAGGGCTATGAACCCTAAAGAGCACCCCTTCTCCCGAAGTTACGGGGTCATTTTGCCGAGTTCCTTAACGAGAGTTCTCTCGCTCACCTTAGGATTCTCTCCTCGCCTACCTGTGTCGGTTTGCGGTACGGGCACCTTTCATCTCGCTAGAGGCTTTTCTTGGCAGTGTGGAATCAGGAACTTCGGTACTAAATTTCCCTCGCTGTCACAGCTCAGCCTTCACGGGAAGTGGATTTGCCTGCTTCCCAGCCTAACTGCTTAGACGCACATGTCCAATAGTGCGCTTACCCTATCCTCCTGCGTCCCCCCATTGCTCAAACGATGAAGAGGTGGTACAGGAATATCAACCTGTTGTCCATCGCCTACGCCTTTCGGCCTCGGCTTAGGTCCCGACTAACCCTGAGCGGACGAGCCTTCCTCAGGAAACCTTAGGCATTCGGTGGATGGGATTCTCACCCATCTTTCGCTACTCATACCGGCATTCTCACTTCCAAGCGCTCCACAAGTC